>JAMASZ010000049.1 GCA_023301585.1 Alphaproteobacteria bacterium
CGCACAAAACCACGAGAAATAGATTGATCCTTATCGTTCAAGGTTGAAGAGCTCTGCGTCACATCATTCGTTTCATAGAAGTCGCCGCGTGTACTTAAATCTAGTTTCGTCACTAGACCTTGATTGGAAATATGACGCCTTTGCCAACCCGCCTCAAGCGATACGCGCGCTAAATCTTGCTCACTACCTTCGCGCTGTAATCCTAATGCCGAACCAGAAACACTCCAACGCCCTCCCATTAACGCATTAGGCTTACCAAGAAAACTTGTATGAACTTGGGGTAAAATATTTGGCTGGTCCTCACGTTCTTCATTAATTCGTAAGTCTTGAAATCTAATTAGGCGCCCTAACGCGTAATTCCGATCAGAAAATCGCTCTACGTATATTTGATTCTTTAGTACATCTTCATCATTTAAATCATATTGTCGAAAATATTGATCATCACTAACAACTGCTAAATCTGCTCCTCCGCGCCATTTTTCATTAATATCCCAACGTCCATCAACACTGATATGTCCGCGTGCTTTTTCATCTAACAACACCTCTTCTCCCGCTCTATCATCAACACGTTGAGAGTATGTCGTCCCACCCTTCAAGAGAATTTCCGCACCTTTAAATCGTTGACGGTATTCACCAAGTAAAAGTGGGGCTTCTTTTGCAGAAGCGACCACACCGATTGTTGCGTCTTTGTTAGGCGCTAAATTCCAAAAATATTCCTGATGATACGTTAACCCTTGCCTGCTATCGAACCCAAGGTCAGGAACTAAAAGCCCACTTTTGCTTTTGATGGATCCATCAGGGTGCGTGAAGTAGGGCAGATAGAAAACAGGAACGCCCAAAATTTCAAAACGCGCATCACTATACGCAATCCGTTTATCAACATTATCATGAACCACTTTTGCTGCTTTAATCTGCCACAGGGGAATCTTATCGGGATCGTTTTTACATACTTGGCAAGCCGTATAACTTGCCCTACGCATCACAACCTTTACGCCAGCAACACGCTGTGCTTCTTCCGCGCTAAAACGCGAACCATCAAGAAGTGTTGCTCTAATGGATTTAACAAACCCATCTTTCATATTGTTTTCTAAATTAACTTGATCGGCAAAGATCACCTCTCCTGTTGTTTCCGTTAAAACAACATTCCCAATGGCTTCAATTTTATCCAGATTAATATCATAAGAAATTTTATCTGTTCTTAAGATACGCCCAGCTTGAACCATCTCAACGCCACCTAGTGCCGTCACCGTATTAAGGTTTTGGTCATAGACAATTTCATCAGCCAATAAATCAACTTTGTCTTTCGCTGCTATAAATTCTCCGTCCATCAAATCTTTAGCAAAAGAATGATGTGAGAACACTGCAAGACCAATGAACATAGCACTTGCAACAAACAGTCGTATCATTACGGAACAATGATTAAAAATCGTTCTCTCCTAGAGATGAAATAACAAAGATGAATTTTCGGATAATATGCTCACAAGGTCAAGAAAAGCCCATTAAAACCTAATAGATTCAAGGGTATTACTTTAAAAAAGCTGGAACTTCATCGCCAAAACCAACAACATCATCTTCAGCATTGTCATAGTCTTTATTTTGATGCTGTTTTTGGTTCGATTTATGCGGCTTATTCTTAGGGTAGTTGTCGTCTTTAGGCTTATTTGGGTGTTTACTTTGAGGATTATCTTGAGGTTTTTTAGCTTGCGGCTTTCCAGACTTAGTGCTTTTAACCGAAGTAGGCTCAAATTTCTTCTTAATAAGCTTCTCAATAGCGTCCATAAACTTATCGTCACGATCAGACGCTAGCATCCATGCACGCCCTTTGTTACCGGCACGACCAGTACGACCAATACGATGAACGTAATCATCTGCGGTCATTGGTACATCAAAGTTAAATACGTGAGATACATTATTAACATCAATCCCACGTGCAGCGACATCGCTACAGACAAGTAATTTAATTTTGTCTTCCTTGAACTCTGCCAAGGTCTCGCTACGTTTAGATTGTGCCATATCACCATGTAACGGAGCGGCTTCATACCCCTTGCCCTTTAACCATTTAGCCAACATATCAACATCACGCTTACGGTTTAAAAAGATAAAGGCGTTCTTTACTTCTTCTTGCTTCAACAACTGATGAAGCGTGTCATTTTTCTCTTTTGGATGTACTTTTACCAAGAACTGCTCAACCGTTTCCGCTGGTGACGCAGCAGGTGCGACAGACACCTCCCTAGGATTGCTCAAATACTTTTCAGTAAGCTTCTTAATTTCTGGTGGCATTGTCGCAGAAAACAATAATGTCTGACGTGTTGGCGGAATAAAGGAAACGATTTTGTCGATATCAGGAATGAACCCCATATCTAACATTCTATCTGCTTCATCAATCACCAAAATACGAATATCCGTTAACAGAATTGATCCGCGCTCGAACAAATCAAGTAAACGCCCCGGCGTTGCGATTAAAACATCAACACCCTGCTCCAATAATTTTACTTGCTCCTGCATTGATTCACCGCCAACTAGTAAAACTTTTGATAGTTTTTGGTACTTACCATAGGTGTCAAAATTATCAGCCACTTGCGCCGCTAATTCACGGGTTGGCTCTAAAATCAACGAACGTGGCATACGCATTTTCGCGCGACCGCCGGCAAGGGCATCAATCATCGGAAGTGTGAAACTCGCCGTTTTACCAGTACCAGTTTGCGCTAGACCAACAACATCGCGTGTCATTTGGATAAGAGGAATTGCTTTTGCTTGAATAGGTGTAGGGCTTTCGTAGCCACATTCCTTAACAGCCTTCAATGTTTCTGGGCTTAAACCCAGTTCGTCAAATTTCATATTATATTTCGTTGTGGTTATTTAAATTAAGCAAGTATTAGCGCTATTAGCTTAGAAACGCAAGGTTTCCCTTATTTTCTACTCACTAATGACCATGCTGATCATGCCCTAGATGCGTTTCGACAGCTACTGCCTTATCTGCAGGTGTATGAACAAGGCTATAAATAGTAACGTTTAACAAGAATAATACCGTTGCAATCATTAACACTTTACCTGAACGCTTCTTTTTTGGCGCACAAGGCTCATGCACACAGCCAGTTGAGCGGCAATCAATGCGGTAAGCAATATAGTGTAGCCCCCACCCCATAAGGATAATCAGACCAGACGCGATGATAATTGGCATTTCATAATCATGCATAGCTTCGTGGATAAACATAAACTCTGTAGGCACAGCCGCAATCACACCCAAGCCAGCCATTAAGCCCATTAGGCTGAATACTGTCGGCAAAGCACAGCAAAAAACGTGACTAATCTCTGATGTCACGCAAGCCCAATTGATAAATGTTTGTAATCTTTGCATAAATTCTTGTAATTATTCTGTTCTATTTAAGAAAGGCGTAAAATACGGCGATACCCCTTGCCTGTCAATCTTTTAACGTCAGACGCCCCTTAAAACCACTTAAGCTTTTTAAAGATAATAACCTGCAACACCACAATTGTCACCAAAGCACCGCAGAATATATAGAAAGCATTCACATTATCTGCGCCTGGGATACCGCCAACATTAACACCAAGCAATCCTGTTAAAAACCCTAGCGGAAGAAAGATAGCGGCAATAACCGATAAAACATACATATTCTTATTCATTCTATCAGCAAGTGCGTTACTCAACTCGTCCTTAACAATCTGGGCGCGCTCTCGAATAGTGTCCAAATCTTCAACATATCGAATGACACGGTCTAATGATTCTTGAATACGACGCTTATGCATTTGGTCTAACCAACCCTGCTCAGACGTTCTTAAATGTGCAATCACGTCACGTTGTGGCGCAATATAACGTCTAAATACAATCGCTTGTTTTCTAATACTCGTAATTTTTTGACGCTCCGTTGGGCTCGGCGTTTCCATCACAACTTCTTCAATATCATCAAGCGTCTCATCTAATTCTAAAAAGACAGGCTCCATACGATCAAACAACCTTGCCGCCAAAAACGTAACAAAATCACCAGAGTTTTTAGGCCCCTTCTCTTTCATTAATCGGTCATATATATCTTGCGTCGCTTTAAGTGGTCGGCGCTGTAAGCTAACAATACGGTTCTCATCAACCCAAAGACGAATTGAGATCATGTCTTCTGCTTGTGCCTCAGCATTTAAATTAACACCGCGTAAAATAAGAAGCGTCCCTTTTTCAAATTCTAAAATTCTTGGGCGCGTCTCTTCCGCTAATAGCGCATCAATAATAATTCTATCGAGACAGCCTAACTCTTTTTCTAACCACTCACGGCTTTCTGGCACAGCAGCATCTAAATGAACCCAAGCAAGTTTGTCGTCCTGAATAAGTTTTGACACTTCGGAGTCTTCAAGGGACTTTCCTGAACCATCACCCGCAATCGAGCACGCATGAATAATACCTTGCTGGCTATTTACCACTTGATTCAACTTTCTTGGTTGTCATTAACAAGACAATCGTCCCTGCCACAGCTGAAAGCAATGAACCACTTAAAACACCCAAACGTACTGCGGAGGCATATTCAACATCTGTAAAGGCAAGCGTTCCAATAAACAAACTCATGGTAAAACCAACCCCTGTCAAAAGTGCCATACCGTAAAACTGCCCCCAATTAACCCCCTCTGGTAATTTCGACAACCGGAGCAACACAGCTAAGCCCGCGAAGAACATAACGCCTATTTGTTTACCCACAAACAGCCCTAACATAATACCCAATGTGATTGGGTGCATTAATGTTTCAAGCGTTACCCCCTCTAAGGAAACACCAGCATTCACGAAAGCAAATATTGGTAAAATCCCTAACGCCACCCATGGGTGTAACGCGTGCTCCATAACCTTCAGCGGCGACTTACCATCAGCATCTTTTGCGCGCAGTGGAATTAATAGTCCCAACGCCACACCCGCAAGCGTTGCGTGAACACCAGACTTCAAAACACACGCCCAGATTATTAAACCCAGAACAACATAAGGACCCAAATTTGTGACACCTTTTTTATTAAGCATAAAGACGAACAACAACCCTACCCCAGCAAGCCCCAACGAAATCATTGACGTATCCGCCGTATAGAACAAAGCAATAATAACAATAGCCGCTAAGTCATCAATAATCGCAATCGCGACTAAACTAACTTTTAGCGCAGATGGAATACGGTCACCCATAATCATTAGAATACCTAACGCAAACGCAATATCAGTTGCCGCAGGAATAGCCCAGCCTTGCAACGTCACATTATTGTCAGCATTTATGCCAGTATAAACTAAAGCGGGTATCAATATGCCCCCGAACGCTGCAAAGGCAGGTAACATAAACTGAGAACGGTTTGATAAGTGCCCTTCTAATATCTCGCGTTTAATCTCCAACCCAACAAGTAGGAAGAAAATAGCCATCAGACCATCGTTAATCCAAAGCAATAAAGCCTTATCAATTTTAAACGCCCCAATCTGCAAAACAACAGGCGTGTCTTTTAATGCATCATATAGATAATCCAACGGCGAATTTTCAATGACCATAGCCAGTAGTGCAGCAATCGCCAGAAGAATTCCTGGAACTGAGTTATTTGAAAGGATATTTTTTAAAGTTATAATCATTTTACAATCTCTATTTTCTCTAATGTTTTTACATGAAGGTCGCGTTGTGGGAATGGAATTTCAATGTTGTTTTCTTTAAACTTGTTCCAGATAGAAAAGAGCACTTCACTTTTAACATTTCTGAATCCTTTATTCACATCTTCAACCCAAAAATACATGACGAAATCAACGGAGCTATCACCAAAGTTATCCAGCCAGCAAACTGCCTCAGGATCTTTCAAACATCTTTCGTGACTTTTAGCAGCCTCTAACGCTAGCTCTCTAGCTTTCTCAATATCACAGCTATAAGACACACCAAAATTAATCGTAATTCTTGCCTTTGGATTAGTCAGCGTCCAGTTAACAACTTGATTAATAATGAACTCTTCATTCGGAACAATAACCTCTTTGCCATCAATAGTTTCAATCAAGGTTGCTCGCGCAGAAGATTTACGAACATACCCAAATGTTCCATCTTGCAATTCAATTAAGTCTCCTGGTTTTAACGAACGTTCTACCAGTAATATAATTCCACTAACGAAATTGGACGCAATTTTTTGCAGTCCAAAACCTAAACCAATCCCTAATGCCCCACTAAGAATAGTCA
>JAMASZ010000050.1 GCA_023301585.1 Alphaproteobacteria bacterium
GAGCCGGGGGAGCCGGGGGAGCCGGGGGAGCCGGGGGAGCCGGGGGAGCCGGGGGAGCCGGGGGAGCCGGGGGAGCCGGGGGAGCCGGGGGAGCCGGGGGAGCCAAGGGAGCCAAAGGAGCTGGCGTGGCTCCGATGTTTCCAGGGTGCAGTATGTTGCCAAGCAGGCCACCTGAAAAGTTTTCCAGATTTATCACTTCTTGAGCCACTGCCCGAATCCATCCTGGCCTTCCGACATTCCTGTTTACCCACTCGCCGACATCCTTGTGCGCAATGACTTGCAGCCTGACTGCTCTTTGAATAGCGGCGATGACGTCGCCGTCAGGAGCTCGACATAGTAGGTCGGAGACGCGGTCTGTCGCCACCGTGCCGCACAGATTGTAGGTCAGCTGATCCACCTTGTCGGGGATCGACACTGATTGTTGCCATGCAATCTGCATGTCAGATTTGGTTGACGGACGCATCGTCACAGCCCACAGTGGGGTCGCGCCGTCCGATGCCATGTGCACGAATTGAGAGAGTAAAGAGTAATGGAGAGGAATTTGCACATTCTGTCCGATTATTATGAGAAAATATACGGATAGCTAGGGCACACAATCAATCGTGGTAGACAAAGCGTAAGTTTGGAAGATTGAAAATGTTGTCTTCCTATAAATCAATGGCTGCCACGGTCGTTTTAAAAGCTGTAAAAAAGGTGGTCGTCGGCCTCTTGGCGGGCGTGTCTTCCCTCGCCATCTCTACGTTGACGAATGGCATCCTGATGGCCGTGATTTTGGTGCGTTTCGTGGTCATGACTCTCCTCCGGTCACTGAGTTCCACGGTAACGTTTGTGGGTGAGACGACAATCAACGCAGTATCGTTCATCAGAGACACGGTATTCTCCATCCTAACTTTCGTGGTACAGACGGTGACGAGCTCTGTGCTCTTTGTACTGAGTCAGTTTGTGGCGGTGTGGAGATTGGTCGTGACAATCGTCACGGCGGCGCTTGGTGAGACGTGCTACCTCGCCCGCACGACGGTCGGAAGATTGTTCGACGCCATCAGCGACTACATGTTGTCGCTACAAGCCTTCGGCAGCGGCTTGCCGGGGCTGTCGAAGGTGATGAAGGCGCAGGCCACCGACGCAACGACGACTGTCAACTTAAAATCAATCATTGGCCAGGCAATCAAAGCCTTTGTGGATACCCTGGTGTACATCGTTGTCGGTGACGAGAAAAAACTGAGCGATGGTCTTGTTCCCAACCTGTTTTTGGAAACGTTCAAGACGATTCCACTCTCCTTCGATCTCGCAAAACTTATTTTGAAGGGCACGTTTGATATTTCAAAGGAAACGTTAGGCCTAGCGCTTTCTTCTTTGAAGGAGCTGACGTCTCTGTCGGGCATCATGGCGGGGTGTCGCGGAAAAGGGTCGTAAAACATTTTATGGTTTTGTAACAAAACACAATAAATGCCTTTTGTCGTGAACAGTGACGGTATTTTCGAGTGCAGAAAGTCTAGCATCCATCGAGCCGGGAACGGGGTGTTTTGTTCCAAGAACGTCAAGGCTGGCACGACTCTCCCGTACTACGGCGTCGCGATCAAGGATCCGGACGCCGATGATGATGACGCAGACTCGGCACGCACGTACATGATGGCCGCCGACTACAGTACCGCGTACGGTAGGCAGCGTACACTTCCAAATACGTCGGTCGATGGTGACCCGCGTCTCCCGCAAATGCGAGGGCTGGAAGAGTTCAAGAAAATGGCCTGTCAGATAAACGAGGCCAGCGGTTTTACCCAACCAAACTGTCTGCTGGTAAGCAATCCCCGCATTTCAAGGGTGGATATCAAGCGCTCTCTTGCCAAAAAGGTGCCGATCCTCATAACGTACGTTGTGGTCGTCCACAATCTTCCGAAAGGGACGGAGTTGTTCACGTGCTACGGTGACGACTACGGCGAGCGCGATTATGCGCCGTGCAAAATAGACATACAAACCTACAACAAGCTGGCCGATCGAGCACACAGATTCGTTGACACGTTTCCGCGACATTTATTTCAGTACCAATGTGAACCCCAAAGTTTAGATTGGTAATCAGCGTGCAGCCGTCAGAATCGCTTGTGAAGCCAAACCAGCAATGGCGACGGCCAAGCGAGCCAAGAAGAATGAGGTGTGCGGAATGTCAATCACGTACGACGACAAGACGCAGTGCTACAAAAAGAGTGGCAAGTTTCTGAACTTCGGCATCGGCGACAACAGGGTTTACGACGTCGGCGAGGTGTTTCTCAAGAACAAGGCCGTGGTTTTTGGCGTCATCTCCGAGACACCGAGGGTGATCACCCTCGGAAGTCCTTCGTCGAGCGGCGACGGCGAGTTCGACAAGAACATCGGCTTGGTGTGGGCTCTGAGTCGCGTGGATCACAGTTTTTCCAAGAACTGTACTCCGGAAAACCTCGCGGCGGTGATCAAGGCGTGCTCAGGCAGCAACTGTGCGTCGGCGATCCTCCGCGGCATCAAATACTTGAACAAATTCGGCGGCGAATGCTTCATACACCTCAACGGCAAGGGCATGCGGGACGTGTCTCGCATCATGGGCCGCGACGCTTCCGACCTTCACGTCCGCGCCGCCGACCTGCTCAACGAAGCGTACAGGGGTCACCGTTCAAACGGCGATTCCGTCATACCCGTGTCGTCCATACGGGCGAACGACATGCCCGCGTTCAAAATGATGTACCGCGAGAAGATCGTCAGGTCCCAGAAGGTTGGTGGGAAGGAGTACCTCATCACCAAAGAAGTTGACGAGGCCGAGGAAAGCTTCAAAATTTCTTTAGCGCACCTACGGGAGAACTTCGTCGTTGATGGGGGCGGGGGCAAAATCGTTATCGAAAACGATCCTGAGTCAGAAGAGCAGCTCATCGACGAGCAGCTGAAAGCGTGCAACATTGCCATGAACAACGGCGTGTCGTACATCTGCGGCATGCCCGGCGTCGGAAAAACGTCTTCGCTGTGCAAAATCATCCAGAACTCCAGTGGTACGGTGATCCTCACGCCTTCCCACGTGGCGAGAGAAGTGGTCCACCAGCGCGCGAAGAAGAACTTGATTCCCGAGTCGACCTACAGCGTGGAGGTTTTGGCGTTCGGTATTCGGCACATTCGCACGTGGCACCCGGACGAGGCGGACAAGGACGACTTCAATCCTTCGGACAGGTCGTGCAAGATGATGAAGAAGTTTCAGGGCCACGATGGACAGATCCAGGTCGAGACACTGATTATCGAGGAGACTTCGATGGCGGACATCTTCCAGACATCGGCAGTGCTCGGGGCGTTCTGCGACTTTCCGTCATTCAAGAGGGTGGTTTTCTGCGGAGACCACAACCAGCTGGAGTCCATCTCCAAGGGATCTGTCCTGAGAGACGTCATGGAATCGTCGAGCGTACCGGGCACGGTACTAGAGGTCAATCATCGGTCGAAGTCGGCCCTGTCTGAAAATCTCAGGAGGATAATTGCGTCTTCTCTGGCGTTCATCGAAGAGGACGACACGTTCGAGATTCGGGAGTACGGCCTGGACGAGTGTCACGTGGAGACCGACAAGTACGGCAGGCGCCGTATCGTCATTCGCGACCCCGTCATTCGCTTGTTTCTGGAGCACGTCGACGAGGAGATCCCGTGTCACGTGTTCGCCCACACTAACATCGAGGTCAAGCAGCTGAACGCCGGCATCAAGCTCGCCCTATTTGGCGAAAACTCGGTTCTTTTCCCCGTCGGATGCAAGGTTCGCGTGAAAGATTGCGAGGTCTTCACGCCTCAGGTGTTTCACCACAACGATTTCCTCGAGATTGTAGAGGTACGGGGCTTGAAGGAGTTCTTGGTTAAGAGGTGGTCTGACCCGGCGAAGTACCCCGTTCTTACGGCCGTCAAGATAGAGGGGAGGATTAGGGACGCACTGGACCTGGGTTTCGCGAGTACCATCTTCAGTTTTCAGGGCTCTGAAGTCGACAACGTGATTTGCCACACAGTACCCAACTCGGCGTACTTCAACCGGAACGCTCTGTTCACAGCGGTGTCTCGCGCGAGGAAGAAGGCGTATGTAGTCGGAGTAAAGGAAACGACTTGCTCGTGGAAAAAGGTCTTGTACAAGAAGCCAGTTCCCAGGATTTCAAATTTGTCCAAGATGATTTAATGTAGGATACAAGTGTTTCAAGACAAGCATGAGCGGCGATGCAGTGTTTAAGAACGACGATTTGATGTCAACAATCCTTGCGTTCGCGCCGAAAGACGAATACTTGTTCGTCGGTCTGGTAAACCGAGCCACGCATCGTGCGCACGGTATGCGAAGGCGAACAAACGTGTCACGCTGCTTTGGAAGCGTCGCTCGACTACAGGTATCGGAACAAGCGGGCTTGTCGAACTCGCAAAAATCCGTGAGCCCGCATGTTATGGCATGCGCCTCCGTTGATGTCATGAAACACGCCTTGCACATCGGTCTTGTAGACAATTTGAACGGTGCACTCGAACATGCGATCCGATCCAACGACGCCGCACTAATCTCAAGACTCAACACGGAATTCGGCGAGACGCGAATCGGTCCGGCGTGCCTGATCGCCGCGGTCGAGTCTGGTTCGCTCGCGCTGGTACGACAGTATTGCAGGGACGGGGTACTCGATCACCGAGCGCCAAACTTCGGGCTCAGGGACAACTACTTCTACCCGTTTGATGTACGTGCGAAAAAAATGATATGTCATCGCTGGAAGATGTATGTCGGTGACTACCTGATCGAGGCCGCGAAGCAACGTGGGCACTTTCAAATTTTGAAGTGGTTGCACTCTCAACACATTCCTAGCGTTGACGAATTTTCAGATACTCATGACATCGTAGGGGAGGCGGCCGCACACGGAAACAAGGAGATGGTGGAGTGGATGTTGCTCGCAGGGTACCACCCTTCGGCGTGCGAGATCTCGTACGCATGCCATTCGAACGGTGTGCGTTATCTGGATTGGTTGGTCAGCAGGGGGTGTATGGTCGACCCCGAATCTCTTGACCGCTGCGAGAACACTGATCCAAAAGTCTTAGAGTGGCTCAAGTCCAGAGGCTTTTACGTTTAAGATTTAGATTATGTTTACGGGTAACAATATTGGAATGTCCTACCAGAACGAAAACACACAAAATGCCTCCACGACTGCATTGCATCTTGGACGTTGCAGAGATTAGTCGGCTGATCAAAGAAGAAGGCGCAGACGTGAATCAGAAGGATGTCGATGGCACCACGGCGCTGCATGTCGCTCGGTCGTCGCCCGTTGTTCGTGTGTTGATCGAGAACGGCGCGGACGTCAGCGCCAAAAACTCGAGAGGAATGTATCCGCTGCACCGCGCCCGCAACGTTGGTGTCGCCAGAGCATTGTTGGACAACGGGGCGGTCGTCAATGCGATCGACAAGTTCGGCAACAGCCCTCTCCACCTGAGCAATGACATCGATGTGGTAAAGCTGCTGCTCGCGCGCTCCGCCTCGATCACGAAGCGCAACGAGAAGGGCGAGACACCCATCCACATGTCGACGTACGGTTCCAAGGTGGTGGCATTGGCGAAGGCCGGTGCCGACATCGACGCGGTCGACAACGTGGGAAGAACGTTGCTTATGAAGAAGTCTAACTGTTTGTACGCTTTCCGACTGCTTTCAACGCTGCTGTCTCTAAATCCAGCCGCCTTCCTTAGAGACGCGGATGGCAACACGGCTGCTGACTTTACGGTGAATCCCGCGGTCAAAGCCCTTCTGTTGGAGTACGGGGTTGAACAGAAGTGGCGCCGTAGGAAAGATCTCGTGTTCATGAGAGAGAGGCCCACGCATTTTGTTGCCAAGGATGATCTGGTGTTGCGCATTAAAGGTTTGCCAGTGGGCGTGTTTCGGATGGTTGTACGTTATCTGTAAATCCGTCGAATTTAATGTAGGGTTGGAATAACACAGATGAAGCTCCAGCTCAGCCTCGTAGTCGCAATCGCTGTGCTGCTGGCGTACATCTACCACACCAGAGATGAGCAGGACGTTGGTGTGCAGTTACTCGGCCTTTCTACATATCAAAGGAAGGTCGCGGACGCCAAGAACAAGTGGAAACAACTGCATGGTAAAACGAAAGAGCCAGCTACCGTCAACCTCCTAAAATGGGTCGATAAATACTACAAATACCGAGAACTTCATAATAGAATCCCTTCTACAAAACTTGATTTAACTCAATGGGCGATCGATCTCAAGTATTGGTACGAAAAATTCGGAGAGGGCAAAAGATTTGAAACACGTTTCAACCTTATCGCGTGGGCAGCGGGTGACCGCACCAAGCAAGCCCGGGCGAAAAAGAAGGAGGACGAGCGCATAGCGAAGGCAAAAAAAGATAAGGCGGCACGAGAAGCGAAGGCAAAAAAGGATGCAGAAGCCGCGCGGAAGGCGAAAGATCCTTGCGAGTGGCTTAAGCGTCGGCTTTAGTTTCTCGGAAAGTCAACAACTTAAACATGCTTTTTTCGAATTTTTATATAGCACAGTGTCAGCGAAAAAACAGGCTGGATGGCCGACTCGGGCATTGGCGCGAAGGTCGACAAGAAAACTGTGAGCTATGTCGTTGCCGGAGTTTTCTGCGTGTACGCCCTCGTGTACAAGATCCCTATCCCGTGTTTCGGTTGCCAAAAAGAAGGATTTTGGTACCGCTGTGTCATGGACACCGGTGAGGGGACGACGTCGTGCGACGCATATAAACAGGCAGAGAACCGTGTCAAAACAGCGGGGCGGATCATGGACCAGGCCGGTGTGTACATGGACAATCTGTGGGACTTTACGAAATCCGACCTTCCGGGCGTGATCGCAGATTTCATCGAGACCCTCAAGAAAGAAATTATGGGCCTTCGGCACAAAATGGAGGAGAAGTTCTGGCAAATCATTAAATTCATCCAAGAAAAAATGATGCTGTTTGCATCCAAGATCAAGGAGGCTGTGGTTAACACCTATGAAAAGTTCCTTGAGGTCGTGATCAACCCCGTAATCAAATTTTTCGTCAACAACCTGCTACAGCCCGTCGTAAAAATATTCGAAAAAATCGCCGAGTTCCGCAACCTCGTGTGGAAGGTTCTGTCCGACGCGATCGAGAAGTTTGCAAACGTCGGCATCGGGGACTTCGTCGGCGAGGTGGTGGACGTTTTTAAGAAAATTCCTGAAGCGATGTCCGAAATCAAACCTTTTGTGGTGAAGATGATCAACACACTGAAGAGAGTCACTATCGGTGTCGTCAACACGGGTCTCCGGAAATCGATCGAGGGTATCGAGACATCTGTCAACGCCGTCACGGGCGTGGTGGACGACGGCGTCAATCTCGCAGTCGGTGGACTTAACACCGTGAAGAACGAGTTGGTCAGCACCCTTAATTCGCAAATCAACAACATGAGCTCTGACATCGAAAGAATTGTCAACTCCACGACGGGTGTTATCGAGACGAGCGTAAACACGGCGGTCGGGGGAGTGACGGACGGAATTAATAAGAGCATGGACAAGGTTTCGGAAGGTGTTAACATGGTGATCGACACTACGAACCACGCCATCGGCGGCGCGGAGGTGGCGGTCAACGCAGTCAGCTGTGGGATCAACACAGCCATGAACACCGTGGAGAGCAATGTCAACAAGGTTGGCAAGGGTATATCAGACGGAGTAAATAAGGTGCTCTCGCCCCTAAGAAAGGTTGAGAGCTTTTTGGACAAGGCGAAAAAAGTTAATATCGGCAAGGATTTTGACATTGGACCATACGACTTCGGATTCAATATCAAGCCTTTCCAATCATTTCCTACCTTCGATGCGCCCAGAGACCTCGACCCGCTCTTTGCGGTGAAAATCAAGGATCTTGAGGTGAAAGAGTTTGGCAAAATCGATGCCGATGTGGACATCCCGGACGTTCCATGGGATGGTATAAAGATCGACGACATAGACATACCCACGTTGAACATCGAGGCGCCGAAGGATATCGAGAAAATCGACATTCCCCCTCTAGACATCCCCGATGTTCAAATTACAGAACCAGACGACATTGAGGAGGAAGACCTCGACATCAACTTTCCCTCAATCCCCGGCCTTGGCTTCGTCAGTGACAAGATCGCTCGTATCAAGGAAGATATCAAAAATATATTCGAAAAGGCAATGGAGCCGTTGTATGAAGGCGTGGCGGTACTGGTGTCCCTTGTCGCATCGGTCATTTCTAGCTCGGTGACCTTTTTCGAAAACTACTTGTCATGGACCGCCGTAAAGAAAAGGGTGGAAGCAATCCTCCAGTTCGCCGGACAGGGCTTCACTTTCTTGAAAGACTTGTTCGTGGAAGAAATCTTGCCCGCATTTATAAAGCTGATCCACACGATCAAGGATCCGATCCTAGATTTCGTCAAGACCGTCACCGATCATGCGTGGAAATTCATCAAGAAGATCGGTGTGAGCGTGGGCAAGGTGTTCAACGAAGCGTTCAGGGTGATAACCAAAGTCACTGGTATTATTGCCAAAGGAGTCTTCCACACCGGGCTGTACATAGTGGGGACAACGGTCGAGCGTTACACGGGATGGCTTCCACTACCGATCTCTGTGAAGATAATGCTTATTGTAGCTTCTATTTTCTGGATGTTCTTCGGAGGGTTTTTGAGTAATGGCAAGGTCGTTATCGACGTGGCCATCGCAGCGGTTCAGGGGGCTGTCGTCGCCATGACCGATTTAGATAGCATGCTTGACGAAGGCTTTGGTTTGAAAAAGCCAGTCACAACTTCTTCTTTCTTACTTTAAAGACTAAAGTTCCCAAGTATTTAGGTTCAACTGTCGTAGCTCCTTGACGGTGTTACTGTGATCCGAAATTTTCTTCGTGGTGTAAATATCGATCATAAACAAGAGGCCGTAGCACACGAGTAGGATGATGTCAGACCGATCCATTTTCTTCTATAATACGAAAACATTTTTCTTCGCAGATTTGTTGGCTGAGATGGTCACCTTCATCTAAAATAATGTTACGCATGGTTAGGAATAACAATAAGATGATTTTTTTCGGCTTCCTCGCACTTTTTTCGATTCTGTGGACTCTGAATATAAACAATCAGCTACGAATGCTGCGAGCCAGCTCGGAATCTCTCAAGACCGAGATTGAAGACGCGGCTCAATCATGCGGTCAGTCTATGAATTAGAGATTTCGCGTGTGTGAATGCTGTCAATGTGCTGTAAAGTTAGGCATGGCTTTGTTATATCCACCATGAGGATGACCCTAGGGCGCGTTCCGTCGTAGAATCCTGCATGAAGATAGGAGTCGTCCAGAATAAAAATCTGACCGACCTTCCAAAGTCTTGTTCCGTGGGCTGTCACGATGCCGCCGATACCATCGATGTCGAGACAGAGATGTATTCTGTATCGAAAGTTGGTCGGACCGAAGTGCGGACGTATCGAGGCTCCTGGGTACAATACGGTGAACATTGTTGCAAATATCTCTCCTCCCGTGTACTTTATGAAAGTTTGGGTACGGGCGTAGTCGACAGACGCCTCTAGTATTCTGCACGTCCGAGGAAATTCGTCTTGTACCCGATTGACGTGAATTCGACCGTAGCGACTGCCGTATCCTAGTTTTTCCGGGTTGTCCGCGAAATGAGCTTTGTTTGCGTTGAATTCCGTCCTGAATACATTGACATTGTCGGTCATTGTCTTACACAGCGCTTCCAACCCACACGTCTTCGCGGTCGGGAAAGGTCCATTCATTTCGAGATCGCCGTATGTTGGCGGCAGACACCATGCAAGTTTGTCTCTAAACTTTGCATTGATTGTTTTTTCCATTCGCACGAGCTGTGGCGATGTCGCTTTCAACTTTCCTCCACTTCTCTTGTAATTTGAGGGATTCTCGTACATGTGGGGGTCCGTGGCTTGTGCCATTGACGCAAAGGCGAGCCTGTGATAGGCGCGTTGGTCCGTGACCGAAGGCTTTTGGTTGCACGACATTCGGCGATGCAAGAGGTACGCGACCAACATAATCACGATGGATACTTTGGCTGCAAACATTGCCACTCTTTCAACTGTAACTGTATGAATCAAACATTATTGTTTTCGTCATTCTCCGCCTCGAACGCGTCATTCAGCTTGCTGTATAGCTCCTCGACTTCGAGCATATCATCGTCTCCTGTTTTTTTGTCCAGACGATCGAGCCGAGTGTAAAACTCTGTGATGCCCAAGTCGCGGTCCATGGTATACTTTGCCATTCTTTTGTCCAAGTCGGGGTCCAGTTTGCTGTTGACGCAAACGACTCGTCCCTTCGGCCGCACAAGTGCTGCGTTGGCACGGTAAGACAGAGCTTTGATGAATAGGTACGGATTGGAGACGTCAACATCGGCCATCATGCGGAAGGTGGTGGCGAAGTCGTCTTCCTCAATCGTCGTCGGCACCGTGATGGCGTCGGATGATACAGTCAAAATCTCCCCGGTGGCGATGTCCTTTGAAGCTGCGAGGAATGATTCCCCGTTTTGGTACGAGACACGGAGACAGTTCGAGTCGGGCGTACCCTTACCGAAAACACCGATCGTTTTGTATATGAAGGGCGCATTGGTCCGGTTGTGGTCGTACAGCGCCAGAGCAAGCCTTTCGGACACCGCTCTCCTGTAGGTCGTGCGAAACACGTAGTCGAAGAACACCTTGATGTCGTCTCCGGGTGGTTCCTGGTTGAAGGCACATGGAAAAAGTGATTCTCCGCTATAAACGCACTGCATGGTGTACCTGAATATATCGAGTTTGAAATTTTTGGCGGTCGATCTAGCCGGTATCTCGAAGCACGCAGTGTCTCCTTCTTTCATAGGCCGCTGACAGACGGGGTGGATCAGCCCATCGTCGG
>JAMASZ010000051.1 GCA_023301585.1 Alphaproteobacteria bacterium
ATGTTCCACGATGTCTTTGAAAAAATTACGAAAGAATCAAAATGACCAAACATCAAACCCGCCGATTTATCAAACTAACTTTAGTGACCTTAGTAACTATAGCTTTTATATACGGTCTATACAGGGCTAGTGATAAAGGGTATCGAGTTTATGGTGAATATATAGCAAAAGAAAAAATTCGTTCGGATTACATAAAATTCGTAGATTCTTGTTTAACTGAAAAAGATAGATCAGACCATGATGTCGTTCTAGATTCCTTGCGTCATTGTGTTCACCTCAACTCAGTTCACACAGTTGATAAGGAATTTCATTCAACGGCTAAAGAAGGGCTATTTGCTTTTGAAAAAAAAGTATTTAGCTACTCAAAAGGAGAGCTAGAAAAAAAACCTCACTTAGAATGCTCAACTCGTTCTATACTGCTAACAGATTTGTACAGAGAGTTAGGTTATAAAGCACGCAAGATTCTCCTCGTAAAACGGGGGGATAATTTTTTAGAGCACATTGTTACTGAAGTACTAAACCCCCTGACCAAGCAATATGAAATTCAGGACCCTTCATATGATGTACACCTTAAATCATTAAGCACTAATCACAAATTATCTATTCATGAAGCAATACAATTATCTGAAAATGATTTTGTTCCGTGCAATATAAATAATGATTGCTCATGGGGAATAGTTTCTCCTGATAAAAAATCAGCAGCTAAAAACATTAAGCCTTATTTTGACTTATCCTATACTAATTGGAATAATAAAAAACAAGGGCAGCTTATTTTCAATTCAAAAAAATTCAGCCCTTACGATCTCTTTTTAAACGGTGGGGTAGAGATGAGTTATTGCGATAAAAGACCACAGCACTGTAAGAAAAAAATAGATTTTCCTTCAGAATAAAATATCAGAAAAGACATTAAAGCTGGCTTAGTTGTTAGTTTAGCAAGACTTCAAGTAAAACGTTTTTATTTTTTTATTCCTTGAGAAATAAATCCTTGTTCCACCGCGAGGTTTTTTAGGCGTCAGCTGGTTTAGATTTCTGACGCTTTGTCACTAACTTATTTAGAGAATGAACATAAGCACGCGCAGAAGCAACAAGCGTATCTTTATCTGCTCCCTGCCCCGTAACTGTCTTGCCATCTTCTTCCAAACGAACCGTCACTTCAGCTTGCGCGTCAGTACCACCTGTTACAGCATGTACTTGATACAGCTGCAACTTTGCATCTTCATGCGGAATAATTTCACGAATAGCTTTAAAGATGGCATCAACGGCGCCACTCCCTTCAACCTTCGCAGTCTTATCTTCGCCATCAACAGCTAAAGTCATTTCAGCAGTTTGTGGTCCTTCTGTTCCAGACTGAACCTGCAATGATTTAAATTTAATGTGATCATGGTCACGCCCAACTTCATCATCAATTAACGCAACCAAATCATCATCAAAAATTTCTTTTTTCTTATCAGCCAAATCTTTAAAGCGTTTAAAGAAATCTTGGAAAGCGTTATCACCAATATCATACCCAAGTTCTTTAATTTTCTCCTTCAATGCATGACGACCAGAATGCTTACCCAACACCAACTCTGATTTTGTAAGACCAACTGATTCAGGAGTCATAATTTCGTAAGTTTGCGCATTTTTCAACATACCATCTTGGTGAATACCGCTTTCATGTGCAAAGGCATTCGCACCTACAATCGCTTTATTCGGCTGGACATTAAACCCGACTGTCGTTGATAACATTTTTGATGCACGCGTTAGCATCGTTGTATCGATATTATTGTGAAATGGCGCTACATCATTACGGGTACGGATTGCCATGACAATCTCTTCCAGCGCTGCATTACCAGCGCGTTCACCAATACCATTAATAGTACATTCAATTTGACGCGCACCCGCTTGAACACCTGCCAAAGAATTAGCAACAGCAAGCCCCAAATCATTGTGACAGTGTACGGACAGACGTGCCTTATCAATATTGGGAACGCGGTTCATCAACATTGAAATTTGCGCCGCGTATTCTTCTGGTGTCGAATACCCAACAGTATCAGGAATATTAATTGTTGTTGCGCCACATTTAATGGCAGTCTCAACACACTGGCATAAAAAGTCTTCTTCAGTACGGCTTCCATCTTCCGCAGACCATTCAACATCGTCAGTAAAACCACGCGCGAAAGTAACGCTTTCTGCCACAGCTTCTAAAACCGTTTCTGGTGTCATTTGAAGTTTGTATTTCATGTGCAATGGCGACGTTGAAATAAACGTGTGAATACGGCTTTGATGCGCAGGCTTTAAAGCCGTTGCTGATGCTTCAATATCTTTCTTCGTTGCACGCGACAATCCACATACCACCGAATTAGTCAGCACTTTGGAAATTTCATTGACCGCTTCCCAATCACCTTGCGATGCAATCGGAAACCCTGCTTCAATAACATCAACGCCCATTTCATCAAGAAAGCGGGCAATTTTTAATTTCTCATCAAGGTTCATTGAACAACCAGGTGATTGTTCGCCATCACGCAAAGTCGTATCAAATATTATGACGCGGTTGTTTTCATTCATTTGTGTATCTGTAGGTGACATTATTTTTCCTTATTCGTTGTGCCTCGGGCGTGTAAAAACGCTACGGCTAGCTTAATTTTAAAAATTTATGATTTGTAGCCCCTGAACGTAGACGCAGATAAAAGCGCCTCATGCCCGTTCAGAGGGCGATAAGGAGATTTAAGAGCAGTAAGTTTCTAATCGAAATTTGTTGCATAAGATTATTTAAATGTTTTTCACCAAAAGAGTCAATTACTTCTTAACTTCATTGTCTTTAAGTTGACGTGCCTCATCAACCAACATCACTGGGATACCATCACGAATAGGATAGGCTAGCCCTGCTTGATCAGAAATAAGCTCTTGTGCCGACGTATCATAACGCAAAGGCACCTTTGTGACCGGGCAGACTAATATCTCTAATAATTTAGGGTCAATTTCTTGGCTCATCTTTTCTTCCTATTCTGGCTTTGCATCGCTTAGATCAACAATATGCGCTTCATGCCCGCAATCTTCAATAAATTTTATCAAATCCTTTGGTGTCACCGCTACCGTCATTGTATTTAAAAGCGGATGATAATTCACAACTTCTGTTTCCATCATGCTTTTGTCCAACATAACCTTTACTTGATTTTCTGTGTCATTAATAATTGAAAACGGACAAACGGAACCAGGACGCACCCCTAAAAACTGCCACAACCTATCCGCAGAGCCAAAAGACAAAGGCGCAGATTCAATAACAGCAGGTAACTTTTTAATATCTACTTCCGTCGTATTTTGAAGAACAAGTAAGTAATTCTTCTTCTTACGGTCTCTCAGGAACAAATTACGGCAATGTGTGCCTGGAATTTCAGAATCTACCGTTTCACTCTCAGCGACCGTAAAAACCGCTTTATGATGATGTAAGTCATAAGATATACCTAGTGATTCTAAACGTGTCATCAACGCCTCTGGAGAAGTTGGCATTTCTTCCTGATTTTCAATTTTTGCTGTATTTTCAGTCATTTAACTATATTTTTAGCCTCTTTTTTGCAATCAATGCTCTAAATAAGCATAATTAGGACAGATAAGAAAGAATTGTAAGCACTGTTTTTTGCTTATGTTAACCATTGTGTGTCATAATTGTACTATGGCTAAACACTCTTCACTGTCGGACTTAGGTATTAATAACTTTCAGCAACTAGCTGTGGTTGACCATACCGATGGCAATAGTGTTTCTCTTGGTCTTCCGGAAACCAATGTTAGCGCAGATTTAGGCGCTATGGCACCGAAACCAGATGGATTTGATTTAGGATGATAGAATTAGGCAAAAGCGACGATGGTCGTTTAATTTTAGCAAGTAACCAACCATTCCCCTCAGATATTGCTCGGGTAGAGTATTTTCGTGATCAAAAACTATTTATGCTAGTTTATGAAGACAAAGAAGCAGGAAGTGACCTGATGCCGTGCGAAATGAGTGATGATGTTTCCAATATTATCAGAGAAAGCCCCGATATCATCGTTATTGCAATGACCAAAGAAAATGCTGAACCGACTGGTTATCAGACATCTTTGGTACAAATTGGCATGTAAGACTGATTTATTTAAATTTAGACTTGATTTTCAAATTATTTCACCTATAAATCTACATCTATCTAATCGATGTTACTTAACATCTATTGAGCGGGTGTAGCTCAGGGGTAGAGCGTAACCTTGCCAAGGTTAAAGCCGAGAGTTCGAATCTCTTCACCCGCTCCATTTTTTTCCTTATATTTTGTATATGATAAGCTTAGGTTACTATGTCTTAACGACAGCAAATTTTGTTGACGTAATTAATTTAATTATGGTAATGATTGTTTTTTAACAGTGACGATTTTTATTATGCCCACTCAATTTGATGTTATCGTAAACAGACAAGCTGGAACCGTTTTAAGAATGGGTACTAGCGCTGTAAGCCAAGGCTTGCAAACTGCTTTTCAAGAGCAATTAAACGACATCGTTTATGCTGATGCTCCCAATCTTCAACAAGCTGTTTCAAGGTGGCTTAAAGATAACGCCAACACAAATAGTCAACTAGTTATAGGTGGCGGTGATGGCACAATCTTAACAGCCACTTCTGAGATTATAAATTATGATAGTGAAGTAGCCTTAGGAATTTTACCGTTAGGCACAACGAACCAATCCTCTTTCAATTTAGGGTTTTCAAAAGACTTTATAGAAGCTGCAAAACAATTAAGAAAGTCACACGCAGTTAGATTACCTGTAGGACGTATTAACGGGTCTTATTTCCTTTTAGCTGCATCACTAGATACAAATACAACCGAAACATTTCACGCCCGCGAAGCTTTAAGAAGAGGAGAGTTTTTAACTGCCTTAGAAAAAGTATTGCTCACATCACTAGATGTTTTAACCAGTAGAGAACAGACTTTGAGCGTGAGCACCCCTAAAACACCGAACACCCAATGCACCGGCTCTTTTATTTTGGCTGTCACGCCACAACCAGCTCACTTAGGTGCAAATAGAGCTGAAGGGTTAAAGCGAAGATTACTTCATGGCATTACGACATCAAGAAAAGTGCCTGAAGCAGGTGCAATATCGCTTCACTTTTGTAAAAACTTAGTTGGTAACGCAATAGGTATTACGGACCACTTATTAAGAGGACGTTGGTTGGACCACCCTTCTGTGACAACATTATCAGACTCTGAAGTTGTTGTTTCACCACTCAATAGTACCGCAGATAATCAACAAACAGAAATATCTGTTGATGGTGAAGTCAAGAAAACAACTTATCCAATAAGAATAAGTCACCACGAACGTACTGCTAAATTTTTAGCGCCCGATTGCAATTAACTGGTGATTAAATTCCCAGAAGTTTCCAAGGCAACCTCATCGGTGATACCTGTGATACCATACAGAAGACCAACTTGCGTAGCCGCACCGAACGTACTCGAACCTGTTGTGTCTACAAATATAGTTGAATTTGCGCCTGAGTCATTAATTTGGACAAACTGCGTTAAGTCATCAACACCAAAAGTATAGCCCGATAGTAAATCAGAAATATCTAACGCATCATTATCCGCCGTTGAGAAATCACGGTATCTATCGATATTATTAAAGGCTGTCGCGTTTTCTAAGATAAATGTGTCTGCCCCACCTTCACCGTATAAATCATCAAGCCCATCACCATCGTAGATAGTGTCATTTCCAATACCACCAAATATATCATCTGCGCCAGCACCACCTATAAGCGTGTCAGCACCTGCAAACCCATACATAAAGATACCATTATCAACGGCTGAAATGGTTTCATTACCGCCCTGACCGTGTATCTGCCCCGCACCTGAACGATTCATACTAGAAAAATCGACTGTCGAACCAGAAGTAACGATCGCATTAAACCCGCCAAAGACAATCTGTTCCATATCAACAAAAGTATTAGCGCTATTAAATTGTGCATCCGCTGTATAAAGCACTATTTCATCATCAGTCCCAACACCACCATTATATTGATCACCCAGAGAGTCTGTACCTGTCACATAGAAATCATCATTCCCTAAACCACCGTTCAAAATATCTGCGCCAGCAAAGCCATAAATGTTGTCCGTATTATCCATACCCGTAATTGTTTCATTACCAGCTTCACCAAGAATATTTCCTGTACCCGATCTATCCATTCCTGAAAAATCAACCGTAGAGCCAGATGTCACAATTGCGTTAAACCCACCAAACACCATTTGTTCAATACTCGTAAAGCTATTCGTATTATCAAAGAATGAATCTGCTTGTAGAATTATTTCATCGTCTGTTCCTGCGCCACCATCATACTGATCGCCCAATGAGTCTGTTCCTGATACATAAAAATTATCATTAGCCAATCCACCATTCAGTATATCAGCACCAGCAAGACCATAAATATTATCGTCACTATCGGTCCCTGTAATATTCTCACTACCCGCTTGCCCGTATAAATTACTTGTACCACTACGCGTCATACCAGTTAAATCGAACCCTGTCCCTGTGTTCGCCGTAATTCTAAATCCACCAAATACAACACGCTCTAGGTTTACTAGTGTGGTTGTAAAGTCTAATGATAAATCAGATGTTAAATAGATATCATCAGAGTCATTACCGCCATCGACTAAATCGCCAGCAGCTTCCGTTCCACCAAAGTAGAAATTATCATTACCATCTTCGCCATATAAGAAATCAGCATCACCATAGCCATAAATAGTATCGATACCAGCGCCAGCATTAATTACATTGACGCCATCATCACCTCGTAATGTATCGTTAAAGGCTGTCCCAATTAAATTCTCAATATTGGAAATTGTATCTGTTCCCATACGGGTGCTTTGCGCGGCCAAATTACTTAAATCAATCGTTACATAAGCTGTGTGCGCCGAAGCATCAATGACATCTATACCCGCACCTCCGTTTATAATGTCATTACCCAAATCTAAGATAATAGTGTCGTCACCTGCATCACCAAAAATACTATCGTTACCAGCCCCGCCATCAATAATATCATCGCCAGCTGTTACATCTGCACCACCGCCAACAGCATTAACACCAGCATAATCCTCTAAAGATACATATGCCCCCCCAGTGTCCGGTCCTGACATCAAAACGTCCATGACGTCCCCACCAGTTTTTTCAAAGAAAGTTGCATCTAGAATATATGTTCCAACAGCCAAAGTCTGACCAGCACTCGTAACAGTTACAGCTCCGTGCAACCCATCATTATCAATAATTTGAACACCCTCTAAGAACAAAGCACTCCCATCATCAGAAGTTGTTCTAAATGTATATGTTCCTGCCGTTGTTATTGTAAGAAAAGTTTTAAATTTCAAAGCAAAATTATCACCTGCATCATAAGTTGTCGGTTCAAATATTTTTGTAACACCAATTTCCGTCGTCGCATTGCTGTTATCACGGCCGCCATTAAGTGTAAAACCTGCTTGAGCAAGATTATCTGGTGAGTTTCCTAAATTATAATATTCGTAAACCCAACCTTGTGCTGCCCCACCGTTATCGCCGATAATAATATCACTACCAGCGTCACCATTGAGCAAATCATCATCTGCATTGCCAAAAATAATATCGTTGTTATCACCACCCGAAGCAGTATCATCACCATCACCACCAACTATAGTGTCATCACCAGCATCACCATCAAGTGTATCGTCACCATCATTGCCTAATAGCTCATCATCACCAGCATCACCGCCAAGAGTATCATTGCCTGCACCACCATGTAACGTATCATTACCAGCGTCACCATTTAAAATATCATTACCATCATTACCACTAAGAACATCATCGCCATCGCCACCGCTCAGCGTATCTACGCCTTGATTTCCTAAAATTTGATCGTTACCTATGCCACCATTTAATATGTCTGTATCATCTGCAAGTGTGTCTTCATATATAGTTATATTCGCCCAACTACCATTACCCAAGAACCCTGTTGCAGGTTGAGCATCATCATCATCGTTAACGAAGAATAAGTGGGAGAAGGTTCCCGTATAAAATGACCCTACATCAATTTTAAAATGCATCCACTCGCCAGAGCCATCATAATCATCATAATCATTTCGACCCCAAGGCTGTGTTCCAAAAACTTTAAATGTCGCATTAGAATCAATACCATCATCGTTATCAAAACCAATACCGTTAACTTCGGCACCCACCGTGCTTCTAAAATCAAATTCTAAAATTGTATTTGCTGTAACCGTATAATCAACTTGAATTTTCTTCCATAAATTACCATCAAGTTCAAAACCACCCGTGAATTGAGTTACCGTTCCTCCTACATCCTGAGTACCACCATAAGATACAAGCCCTTCAGTTTCGACTAACTGTACGTCACCACCAACTAACTTATCATCACCATCACCACCATTTAGGGTATCATTCCCCAACTCTCCAAATAACTTATCATCACCAGCATCACCATTTAATGTGTCGTCACCATCATTGCCATGAATAACATCGTTATCGTCATTACCATTTATTGTATCGTTACCATCATTACCTTCGATGTAATCATCACCCGTGCCGCCTGTGATGGTGTCCGCATCTGCGCCACCATAAAGTGAGTCTGTACCGTCACCACCATCAATATTATCTGCACCTGTTCCGCCATAAATCGTATCATTATCCGCCCCACCCTGAAGAACATCAGCACCGCCATAACCAAATAAGATATCGTCTCCTGCGCCACCATTAAGCGTATCAATCGCATTGTCTGAAATCATCAGGCCTGCATCCCATTCAATCACATACTGGTTTGTAATCGCCGCAGACGCGTCATTCCACAAACCACCATTGCGCATTTCAAGAAAATCTTCACCAGCACCGCCATCATTTGGGTCGCCGCCACGCCAGTTGGTATACATGTTATTTGTTGCAAAGCCTGTATTATCCCCTTGCCAAAATTGTGTTCCCGCTTCAGTACCATCAGACCATGACCACTCGTCCTCTGCCGCACTATCAGTTGACCCTAACCAAATATCATTAGTTGTTAAGGCGTCTACATAATCATTTTCGGTTTGGCTTGTTATATTCACCAGATGCCCTACCACACCATTCACGATATTCGCCTGCGCGGCAGTCTCTGCTACGCCGTGTGTCACATTGCTATTAACATACTCATAAAAGCTATTCGTCTTGGCAAAGAATTGCATTCCTGGGTTTGCCTTTAGGACGGTTACTACTTGTTGTGCTGTTAGTCCGTGACCATGGAGAATATCGTTGTCGCCGTCGCCGTTT
>JAMASZ010000052.1 GCA_023301585.1 Alphaproteobacteria bacterium
GGATTTACTGAACAAGCAATAAATATGTTGACAAAATCACTGAGTGTATGACATAAGTCAATTTACATAAATATTAATAAGTAATTAAGAGGGTTTAATTATGGGTGGAAAGTTTAACACATTTGTAGCCACAGTAGTTGGCGGTGCCGCAGTTGTCGGGGCATTAACTATTGGTGCGGGAGAAAGCGGTTCAGTTTCAAAAGCATGGTCAGGTGCGGCAGGAGCGGCGGACGCGGGGGCAAGCGCTCTACAAAAAGGCAGCAATCTTGCTGGCAATGTTGCTGCATATGCAAGCGGCAATGAAATATCACCTTCTGAATATTCTGATCCACGTAAAGCAGATCAAGTATTAAATGGTGGATCATCTGCAAATAACGGTGAAATTGTAATTGTTCCTGAACAAGCTCCTATGACAAGTTTTATGTTCCGTAAAGGCGATCCTAATGATACTAACGTGCTAAATGATTTCATGAGCACCGTTTTGTATTCAAGAAGATCCCGTACAGCATATTCCGCAAGAAACATTACAGCGAATGTTGATGGGCAGCCTCACAGAGGCGTCGAAACTAATGTTCCGTGCGATTCACCTCAGGCATATAGATATAAATTTGCATGTCGTACATTTGAGTAACGGTAAATCAATCAAATTCATAAAACAGCGCTTCCAACGAAGCGCTGTTTTCGTTAGAGTAGAGCTATGTTCGAAAATATCAATCTAGTCACACTGCAAAACCAAGTAACCGAATGGTTTCTAACCAATATTCTAACAATTGATGCTGGCGTTCAGGCAGTATTATTATTCGCCTCGTTCTTTTTTGCCTTCTTACTAAAGCGCGCATTTAAAACACCACTAAATGATTTAATAAACAAACTGCCGATACCCTTCAGGTTAACGGAAGTGCTACACAGCCTAGAGCGCTTAACACTACCCTTCTTCGCGTTAATTTTGGTGACAGTGTCAGCCAAAATCTTAGGTGGTTTTGGGTTTAATGTTCTGTTTGCCATGGGGATTGCTAAATTATTACTTGCATGGATATTCATCAGATTTATCGTACAGTTAATTGAGAATAGAGCAGCGCGTAATGTTATAGCGCTCACCATTTGGACGATCGCCGCGTTAAGTATTTTAGGGGTCATGGACCAAACCACCACGACACTAGATGCCATTGGCATTAATCTAGGTGAGTTCAGACTATCCGCTCTATCCGTTATCAAGGGCGTTTTGGGTATCTTTGTTTTACTATACGGAGCTCTTGGGCTTGCTAAAATAACTGATAAGCGTGTTCATTCTATCCGTAGCCTAACACCTTCATCACGCGTACTTATATCTAAAATGATGCGTGTTATATTGGTGGTAACAGCTCTGTTGATTGGTATTACTTCAGCTGGAATTGATTTATCGTTATTCGCCGTCTTCTCTGGTGCTATTGGTTTGGGTATCGGTTTTGGTCTTCAAAAAGTTATCTCCAACCTGTTTAGTGGTATGCTTCTTCTGCTTGACCAATCGATTAAGCCAGGTGACATCATCGAAATGGAAGGCACGTTTGGATGGGTTAATCATTTAGGCGCGCGTTACACCGAAATTGTAACACGTGACAACAAATCATACCTTGTCCCAAATGAAGAATTTATTACCCAGCAAGTGATTAACTGGTCGCACGGAAATACATTGGTACGTATAGAGGTATCATTTGGCGTCCATTACGATTCAGACCCGCATCAAATTAAACAACTTGCTATCGATGCTGCCAAAAAGCCAGACCGTGTTGTTGATAGCCCCTCGCCTGTTTGTCACTTACTTGAATTTGGCGATAGTTCTTTAAACTTCGTCTTGCGTTACTGGATTAAGGATGCCGAAAAGGGCATTGCAAATACGAAGGGTGATGTCATGTTGGCCTTATGGGATGTGTTTAAAGAGCACGATATTCAAATCCCTTACCCACATCGTGAAGTTTTCATGCATGAGCCTCCAAAAACTACGACTAAAAAATCTAGCAAGAAGACTGCATAAAAAAAGAGAGCGCCTGATATTGCTACCAGACGCCCCGATTGGTACTCAATGAGTGGGTATAAATACACACTCACTAATTCCCAAACTTTTTAAGCAGCGATTTGCTCGGCTGCATTATTTCCATTAAGCGCTTGCTCACCGTCAAGAATGACACTTACCGCCTGAACAACAGATGCAATACGCACCGCTGTTTGTATTTGTTCTTTGCTGACACCATGTTGTAGCAGTTGAGCTTCATGCGCGTCAATACACATTCCACAACCGTTTATTGCTGAAACAGCAAGCGACCATAGCTCAAAGTCATCTTTTTCAACGCCAGGGTTACCAATAACGTTCATACGAAGCTTTGCTTGCATTGTTTGGTATTCTTTATTCGAAGACAAATGCACAAAACGGTAGTAGATGTTATTCATCGCCATAATAGAAGCAGCCGCCTTAGTAGCCTGCAATGCCTCTGCTGATAAATGTTCAGCTGCCACAGCATTGACTTGCCGAATAACAAATTCATTACGACCAGCTAAGGCACAGGCTAAAAATGTGCCCCATAGCTGTTGTGTATTTAATGTTTCGTCATTCGCTAAAGACGATAAATTTAATTTAATATCCTTCGCGTAGTCTGGAACTTTACTTTTAACTGTATCAATACTCATTATGTTTCCCCATTAATAATCTAGTTCAATAAATTGGGTAGGGCTGTTTTAATTAACCGCCCTACCATAAATAATTAAGCTGCAATTTTTTGTGCTTCAGCACTTGCATCAATAGTGTCACCACCGACCTGGCGGTTACATGGACAAAGCTCATCACTTTGTAATGCATCCAAAAGACGTAAAATCTCTTTTGGGTTACGACCAACGTTTAAGCTATTGACTGAAACTTGCTGAATTACATTATGTGGATCAACGATGAATGTTGCACGTAAAGCAACGCCAGCTTCACGGTCACGGACACCTAAACCATCTAACAATTGACCATTAGTATCTGCGAAACTCCACTGTGTAAGTTTGTTAAGATCAGCATGTTCACGACGCCAAGCTAGTTTACAAAATTCATTGTCAGTGCTTCCGCCAAGAACGATAGCATCGCGGTCTGCGAATTCTTCATTTAATGTTGCAAATTCTTTAATTTCTGTAGGACACACAAACGTAAAGTCTTTCGGGTAATAGAAAATAACTTTCCATTTTCCTTCAAAGCTGTCTTGTGTAATTTCCTCAAATGCGCTTTCACCGTTTTCTTCATGTGACATGAATCCTGGTTTTACACCTGTTACTGAAAATTCTGGTAATTTATCTCCGATACCGAGCATCAATCTCTCCTCTACTCAAATTTATATAATGTTTAATTAGCTTCACCTTAGACAGTTCACATCTCTAATTCCAATGAGTATTTCAATTATTATTGATAGATTTTATCTATTGATAATAAGTTTTTTATATGAAATAGTAAATGTATGAATAACTTTCCTACACTGCGGCAACTTCAGTATTTATGCGCCATAGACACGCATATGAACTTTCGGTTAGCGGCTGAAGAATGCAATGTTACACAACCAACACTAAGTGCCGCCATCAAGGAAATGGAAAGTTTATTAGGCAATAGTGTTTTAGATCGTAGTAATCGAAAAAGAATTATTTTCACGACCTTTGGCAAGGAAGTCTTAAAAACAGCCAAATCAATCATCCCACAATTAGAACAATTAAGTGCAAACGCCTTACGCCTTTCAGAACCTTTATCAGGACTTATAAGGCTAGGCGTTATTCCAACAATTGCGCCATACCTATTACCTGAGATATTACCTCTATTACAAAAATCATTTCCGAAAATGACCTTTCAAATTACAGAAGATTTGAGTGCCCACCTAGTCGATAAACTAAACGCAGGGAATTTAGATTTAATTTTAATGGCGTTTCCTTATGATGTAGCAAACTTTAAAACTTTGAGTTTGTATAAAGAGAAATTCTACTGCGCTTGTTTAAAAGATTCATTCAGCAATCAAACATCAATTAAGCCAGAGAAATTAAAAGACCACCCTTTATTATTGCTAGAAGATGGTCATTGTTTACGTGATCACGCCTTAGAGTCTTGCAAGTTGCAGCAACCAGCCGACCAGAAGATGTTAAGCGCCACTAGCCTTCAAACAATTTTACAAATGGTGGCGCAAGGATACGGCATCACATTACTGCCGGAAATGGTTATAAAATCAAGTATTCTGCCAAAAGTCATTAAAATTTTACCCTTAAAAAACCCAGTACCTACGCGTGAAATTGGATTTTCATGGCGCAGAAATTCGCCACAATCTGAGAACATTACCGCGGTAACGAAGGTGATTAAAACAGGCTTAAAATTCTAAACTATTTTGTCGAATGAATCCCCTCTTGAGATATTATCAACTTCATTTGAACTATCTGGCTTAGGGGGACGCCCAAGGATAATATCAGGGTCTGTTGGAATAACGTCAAAGGTAATATTCGTTTGTTTCTCACCCTCACTATTTACAAAATATTGCGTTAAACGAAAGTTTCCATCTTCTTGTCTATCTAAAATTTCTTCGGAGCGTGTAATGCTTCCAGAATTATTTTGTTGGATAACCACCCTACGGGCGCGATCTGTGTTGATTGTAAATTCTTCTGTGCGGGTGAACTTGCGACCATCTGCCCCTTCAAAACTTTGAGTACGGCGAAAACCATTTTCAATCAATGTTGTTTCTTCAGATATAAGACGCGTTGATTTTAATAGTCCATTTTGTGCGCCAGTCTTATTATTTTGCGCTGTTGTACCAGTACCATTTTGACCCGAGGATAAAGAAACGGAATCTATAATCTCAGTTGGCTTTGATTTGGCACGCGCAGTTTTAGCCACAGCATTTTGCTGCTGCTCTTCTGGTTGTTTAAAAATCTTTAGATTGTTTAAATCTAGCCGTATATCCATAACAAAACTTCTACTTCTTAAAAGCGTCGTCGCTTAAAACAAAGCGAAAACCATCAATCATTCTCCCACAAGGCATAACACCAAGTGAATAAGCTCAGAATGAGTGACAATCCTTGTCATTCAATACATCAAAATTACTAGACTTCCCCATTCTAGAACAAAGTTATTAAGAATTTCAACTATTAGGATTTGTTACCCCCACTTTGAACACAGCTATAATAATTGACCATATCATGGTAACCTGCCATTAATTGTAGAGAAAACAACCTCTTGGAGTGTCTTTGATGGCGAATAAAACAGCTTTTGTTACGGGTATTACTGGTCAAGATGGCGCCATTTTAGCGCAAATTTTGTTAGAAAAAGGCTATGACGTACATGGTCTTCGTCACTATTTGCCTGTTCCTGATGGCTGGCGTATTGAAGAAATGGAAGACTTAAAACTTCATTATGGCGATATGACAGATGGTGGAAATTTAACACGCCTCATTGAAAAAATTAAACCTGATGAGATTTATAACATGGCAGCCCTTAGCCATGTCCACGTCAGCTTTGATGTACCTGAAGCAACAGCAGATATTAATGCTCTTGGGCCACTTCGCTTATTGGAAGCGATGCGAACCCTTGATGCAAAAAAGGATATGAAGCTTTATCAAGCATCAAGTTCTGAGATGTATGGACGCTCCCCCGCCCCACAAAATGAAGAAACAAAATTTGAACCTTGTAGTCCTTACGGTGCCGCAAAGCTATATGCTTATTGGACGGTAAGAAATTACCGTGAAGCCTATGGCTTATTCGCGTCGAATGGAATTTTATTTAATCACGAAAGCCCGCTACGCGGAGAAGAGTTTGTAACACGTAAGATTATTCTCGGCGTTGCAGAAATTGTTGACGGTTTAAAAGAGAGAATATCCCTTGGAAACCTAAACTCACGTAGAGATTGGGGACATGCAAATGACTATATGGAAGGTGCTTGGCAGATTTTACAACATAATAGCCCCGACGATTTCGTTTTGGCCACTGGTCAAGACCATACCGTCAGAGACTTTGTAGAAGCTGCATTTTCTTTTGTTGGTTTTAATTTAGAATGGCAAGGTGAAGGCATTAATGAAATTGCTATTGATAAAAATACAGGCATTACGGTCGTAGATATTGATCCGACGCTATTCCGCCCTCAAGAAGTAAATCACTTATTAGGAGATTCTTCAAAAGCAAAGAAAGTTTTAGGATGGTCACCAAAGACTTCTTTTGAAAATTTAGTTGCTGACATGATGCGCGCCGATTGTATTATTCCAACAGCCCAAAGCTATGGAACATAAATTCACATTAGAAAATAAGAAAGTTTGGGTAGCAGGCGAAACCGGCATGGTTGGTCGTGCGCTAACCGATAGATTAGCACAAGAGAACTGTGAAATTCTTTCAGCACCTCATCAAAAATTAGATTTAACCAATCAAACTGATACACATAAGTGGATTAAAGAAAATAAGCCTGACGTCGCAGTTATTTGTGCGGCAAAAGTTGGAGGTATCGGCGCTAATAGTAACTATCCAGCTGATTTTATTTATCAAAACATAGCTATCGCTCAGAACACTATCCATGGATCTTACTTAGCAGGTGTTGATAAACTACTCTATCTAGGGTCTTCTTGTATCTACCCCAAGGAAGCAGCACAACCTATCAAGGAAGAATATCTTTTAGAGGGGTCATTAGAGCCGACGAATGAACCATATGCCATTGCCAAAATAGCAGGGCTAAAATTATGCGAGTTTTATCGCAAGCAGTATGACTGTAATTTTATCTCTGCAATGCCTACTAATTTATATGGTGAGGATGATACGTTTGACACTGAAAATTCTCACGTTATTCCGGCGATGATTTTAAAATTTCATCAAGCTAAAACCAATTCAGAGGAAAGCGTTACTTTATGGGGAAGTGGAAATCCTTTAAGAGAATTTCTGTATGTTGATGACCTTGCCGATGGCTTGGTACATATTTTAAAAAACTACTCTGAAGCGCCGACTATAAACATTGGAAGCGGCACAGAGATTTCTATTTATGACCTTGCACTGCTTATAAAAGATATCATCAGTTTCAAAGGTGAGATTATCTTTAACACTGACAAACCAGACGGAACAATGCGTAAACTACTAGATTGCAACAGATTAAAGGCATTAGGCTGGCAAGCTAAAACCCCTTTAAAACAAGGGATAGAGCAAAGTTATCGATGGTTTTTAAATAACAATAAAACACATCAAGCTGCATAAAAGATTAAACCACCTTCGTTTTTAACAACCCTTCACGACGTAAAAGCGAATCTGGATCAGCATCACGCCCTCTGAAACGTTTATACAAAACTTCTGGTGGCTCACTTCCACCACGAGAAAGAACCTCATCCTTATACTTCTTAGCGGTTGCTAAATCATATAAGCCTTTTTCTTCGAACAGCTCA
>JAMASZ010000053.1 GCA_023301585.1 Alphaproteobacteria bacterium
CAAGCCGTCGCGATTGCGCGTGCATTGTTATATGATCCGCCTGTTCTGATTTTGGACGAACCAACAGCGGCGATGGATCCAGCATCGGAAAACCGTTTGCGTAAACGTCTACATACATTGATTGAGGGGCGTACAACTTTGTTGATTACGCATAAAGGATCGATGTTAACACTGGTTGATAAACTAATTCTATTAGACCGTGGACGCTTGGTTGCTTTCGGTCCTAAAGATGAAGTTATTCGTAAGCTTCAAGCAAGACAATATGGTACTTCAGCAGAGAAAACGGACGTTTAAACATGTTTAGTAAAAAAGATAAAAAACCAATTAATGAAGTAACAGGTACAGATCCTAACATGGCGAAAGCTATGCAGATGAAAATGCGTGAAGGCATGTCACCTGAAGAAATCGCTGTCGAAGATAAAAAACAATGGGTTTCTGATCACATTGAACGTGTGCAAGCTCATGGCGAGCGTTTCTTTGATACTGATGAAGACTTACCTTTGGGTAATCATTTGCTGTTATTTTTTATTGTTGCATTCTTTGTTATCTTTTTCTTCTGGGCTAGCTTTGCCGCTCTTGATGAAGTAACACGTGGTGATGGTACGGTTATCCCGTCAACGGAAGTTCAAAAGATATCTTCTCTTGAAGGTGGTATTGTTGAAGAGTTCTTTATCAAAAAAGGAGACGAGGTTCAGGCTGGCGACGTCCTTGTACGTTTAAGTGATATCGCGGCGTCATCCGACCTTGGGTCTAACGAAGCACGTTACTTAGGGTTACTTGCAACAGTGACCAGATTACAAGCCGAAGTTGAAGGAAAACTTCCAACATTCCCTGATAAAGTTATGCAGGGCGCACCACAAAGTGTTGCCGAAGAAATGAATTCATTCCGTGCGAACCAAGATAAAATTAACAGTATGACTGTTATTATGGAGCAACAAAAAAGCCAACGCTCGCAAGAGCTGAATGAACTTCAGGTGCGTGCAAGTGACGTACGCGGGCAGTTACGCCTTGTGCAAGAAGAGAAGCAAATGGTCGCACCATTAGTGGCAAAAGGTTCTGCTCCTAGAATGGAATTACTACAGCTTGACCGTGCAATTAAAGAAAAGCAAACAGAGTTAAACGGTGTTACATCTGCTATACCTCGTGCGCGTTCAGCAATTGGTGAAGCGAATGCTCGTATCCGTGAAGTTAAATCGACAGCAAAAGCACAATCTCAAACAGAGCTTTCTGCAAAGTTGATTGAAATGAATGCTATTAAAGAAGGCTTGGCAGGATTGAAAGACCGTAAGAGCCGTGCTGATATTAAATCACCTGTAAATGGGTATGTTAAAGAGCTTAAAGTTTATACCGTAGGCGGTGTTGTTCAGCCGGGACAAGAATTTATTGAGATTGTTCCTAAGGATGATCAACTCTTAGTCGAAGCGCGTATTAACCCGAAAGACATTGCGTTCTTATATCCTGATCAGCCTGCGATTGTGAAAATCACAGCATATGATTTTGCGATTTATGGTGGTTTGACTGGTAATGTTGTAGCGATTTCGCCCGATGCGGTGACTAATGAAGAAGGGGACAGCTTCTATCAGGTTAAAATTCTGACCGATGAAAATGCGTTGAAACGTAAAGGCGAGGTATTACCAATTATCCCTGGGATGGTTGCCAGTGTTGATATTTTAACGGGTGAGAAGACGGTCATGGAATACTTGATGAAACCGTTTATCAAGACGTTAAATGAATCCCTCAATGAACGTTAAGTATTGTGCCCAAAAGGGTCTAGACAGCGTCATAAAACGCCGTTAAAACTATTGTTATGGAAGCACAAAATATATCAAACGCTATGATTAATATCACTTTACCAGATGGCGCTGTACGTCAATATGATGCGGGTACAACCGGCATGGAAGTCGCTGAAAGCATTTCTAAGTCACTGGCAAAGGCTGTGGTTGCCATCACGATTGATGATGAATTAAGCGATTTGTCTTTACCTATTACGACTGATGCGTCAATTGCGTTGATTAAACGTAGTGATGATGACGCGCTTGAGATGATTCGTCATGATTGCGCACATATCTTGGCTGAAGCAGTGCAAACTTTGTTCCCAGGCACACAAGTAACCATTGGCCCAACAATTGAAAATGGTTTTTACTATGACTTCGAGCGCGACGAGCCGTTCTCAACGGAAGACTTCCCAGCGATTGAAAAAGAAATGCGTAAAATTGTTGAGCGTAATTCTGCTTTCGTACGTGAGGTATGGAAACGTGATGAAGCTATCGCATATTTCAAGGACAAGGGCGAAAACTATAAGGCTGAGTTAATTGAAGACTTACCTGAGAGTGAAGATATCAAAATCTACCGTCAGGGTGATTGGCTGGATTTATGCCGCGGCCCTCACATGCCATCCACAAAAAATACAGGCACAGCGTTTAAATTGATGAAGGTGGCTGGCGCTTATTGGCGCGGCGATTCGTCAAAGACAATGCTAACGCGTATATATGGTACCGCTTGGCGCGACCAAAAAGAATTAGATGCGCATTTAACACAGCTTGAAGAAGCGGAAGCACGTGATCACCGTAAGCTAGGGAAGGAAATGGATTTATTCCATATCCAAGAAGAGGCGCAAGGGTCAGTCTTTTGGCATCCAAAGGGATTTCATATCTACAACCAGCTTGAGTCGTATATTCGTCGTCGTCTAGATGATGTTGGTTACAAGGAAGTGAAAACACCACAGCTGATTGATAACAAATTGTGGAAACAATCTGGTCATTGGGGTAAGTATCGGGAGAATATGTTTGTTGTACCTGATATTGTTCCAACCGTTCAAGAAGAGGGTACTTTAGAAGTATGTGAAGTATCTTACGACAACCTATTGGCACTTAAACCAATGAACTGTCCTGCACACGTACAGATATTTAACCAAGGGCTAAAGTCATACCGCGACCTACCAATGCGTATGGCGGAGTTCGGTTGTTGCCACAGAAACGAAGCACATGGAGCGTTACACGGCTTAATGCGTGTACGTCAAATGACGCAAGATGATGCGCATATCTTCTGCACGGAAGATCAAATCACGCAAGAATCCATGGATTTCTGTGCGTTGGTCACGAATGTTTACCAAGATTTAGGCTTTGAGGATGTACGTGTTGTATTGGCGCTTCGTCCTGAAATGCGCGCGGGCTCTGATGAAATTTGGGATAAGGCCGAAAATGGTCTGCGCGATGCACTGAATCAAGCCGGTTTAGAATTTGAAGAAGAAGAGGGCGAAGGCGCTTTTTATGGTCCGAAGGTTGAATATCATATTCGTGACGCGATCGGACGTAGCTGGCAGTGTGGAACGCTACAATTAGACTTCGTACTTCCTGAGCGCCTAGACGCTTCTTATGTCGGAAAAGACGGTAATAAACACCGTCCAGTTATGTTACACCGTGCGGTTCTTGGTACGTTGGAGCGTTTTATTGGTATTATG
>JAMASZ010000054.1 GCA_023301585.1 Alphaproteobacteria bacterium
ATTTAATGGTTAGCCACAGCCAAGAAAAATTCAAATCTTGTGACAATGTTTCTTTTCAAAAAATGGACGGTGAAGATATTAACCTTAATCGGAAATTTGATTTGATAGTAAGTAACATGACCTTTCAATGGTTTGAAGATTCGCATCATTCAATTGACAAAATAAAAGGCTTCTTAAACCCAAATGGGCATTTATATTATAGCACAATTGGTCAAAATAATTTTCAAGAATGGCAAGAAACGTTAAATACACTATCTCTAAATAACGGGTTACTCAAAACACCTAAATATCAAGACGTTGTTAAAGAAGAAAACCACAGTGTTTCTTATTGTAACACCAAAGGGTTTCTACAAAGCCTAAAAAAAATTGGGGCGCACTTACCTAATAAAGATTACTCAAAGCTTTCAGCAAGAGAATTATCAAAAGCATGCAAGCTATGCGACGAAAAATACAGTAGCAACATCAGTTGGCATATTTTATACGGCGCGTTTCAAAGGCTTTAGTTTACTAACTTTCAGCGCACCTAACGCTTCAAATATGCCATCATACGCACGGTTTAATTGAGCATCAGTAATACAAAACGGAGGCATCAAATAAATCGTACTGCCAAGTGGACGGATATTTAACCCGTGCGATAAAAACCAATCACGCATAAATTCACCATCATCACTTTTATATTCGCCTTCGGTATCCCCTAAATTAAACGCAAAAATTGAGCCCATAACACGAGCTTTTGAGACGTTATCATGCGATTGTAATCTTTCTAATTGAGTGCGGTGCATAGTTTCAATATGTACAATTTTTTCAATCAATTTATTTTCTTCAAATAATTCCAACGATCTTAACGCAACGGCACAAGCAAGTGGGTTCGCTGTAAATGAATGACCGTGTAAAAACGCTTTACCAAAACCCTCATCCAAGAAAGCATCAAAGATATGATCTCTTGCAACTGTTACTGACATTGGCATATACCCTGCGGTTAGTCCTTTAGACAGGCAAATAAAATCTGGTGTAATGCCTATTTTCTGGCAAGCAAATAGACTTCCTGAGCGACCAAAACCAACAGCTACTTCATCAAAGATAACTAAAATATCATTGGCACGCGCAATATCAACAACAGCCTTCATAAATTCTGGTCGGCATAAGCGAATACCACCTGCGCCCTGCATTAATGGCTCCATTATAACAGCGGAGACTTCATCTTTACTTTTAGAAATTATTTTTTCTATTTTTACTAATGCTTCTTTTTCCTTTTGTTCTATATCCGCATCGCCTTCCCATGTAGGAACGTAAGGCAATGTTTCAACTTGAAAAAGAAGGTCACTGTAGACACCAAAGAAACCACACCCCTGACCAACAGACATCGCACCAACAGTGTCACCATGATACGCACCATCAAAAGCTAAGAATTTTGTACGACCCTCTTCACCTTTATTTTTCCAATATTGATAAGAAAGTTTAAGCGCCACCTCAACAGCCGTAGAGCCATTATCTGAAAAGAATGTACGGTTTAAATCACCCGGTAGAACTTGTGCTAGTTTTTCAGCTAAATTAATGGCTGATGGGTGAGAAAACCCAGCAAACATAACGTGTTCAAGCGTTTCAGATTGCTCCTTCAACGCCTTATTAATTTCAAGATTTGCATGACCATGTACACACGTCCACCATGACGAAATCATATCAAGCATTTCATTGCCATCAACATCGAAAAGACTAGCATCTTTAGCTGATTGTATAACAACAGGATCGCGTTCTGTCATGTGCTGCGTAAAAGGATGCCAAGTATATCGTTTATCTTTTTCTACTAATTCTTTGTTACTGCTCATGCTGCTTTTCTTTCTGCTCGTAAATCTATTTCAGGTTTGATGCTTAACAAATTTTCTTTTGTCAGTGCTTCAAAATGTGGAATTTCTGCAATAATCGGTGTCTGCCCATATTCTTCAATTGCTTGCCTATTATGAGGCGTTAATGGACCTTGAATAATAATACCAGCAACTTTTATGTTGCGTTTTTTCAATGCCTCCAAAGACAATAATGTATGATTAATTGTCCCAAGGCCACTGCGACAAACTAAAATAGCGGGCACCTCTAAATGGCTAATCATATCGATAACAAACTTATCTTTGTTAATAGGCACAAGAACACCACCTGCCCCTTCGATAATTAAGTTATCGGATTTAGGGCATTTAAATTCATCTATCCCAATATAAACATCATCGCGTTTTGCTGACTCATGTGGTGATAAGGGTTGCGTTAAAATGCGTGTTTCTGGATAAAAATGCTCATCTGGCAATTCCGTTAAGCCTTTTACAGCATTAATATCTGTAATTCCTTCTATTCCACTTTGAATAGGCTTCCAATAATCGAAGTCGAAGTGCAGCATAAGCCAAGCACAAGCGACGCTCTTTCCGACGTCAGTGTCGGTACCTGTTATAAAATATAATGACATAAGCCGACTATAACGCCTCCACACTTAAAATCTAGAAAATATAGTTATAACCCTATATAATTTTAGAAATTAGTTCTAACCAGCTCATAATGTGGTAAATTGAAATATGGATAATCAATACGAGACCTTTATATACCCCATTGGGCGCGCAATCATCAAACAAGGTGATGACGCTGAAGAAGCATTTATGATTGAAGGTGGAAAAGTCAAAGTCACCTTAGAAAACGACGGTAAAACCATTGAATTAGCAGAACTCGGGCAAGATGATATTTTTGGTGAAACTGCTCTATTCTCTGGCTCTCACTACGGCGCAACCGTTACAGCCCTAGAGGAAACCACGGTTGTTAAAATTACCCCTGAAATATTGGATATTAAGATTAAATTATGCGATCCAATGCTGCGCGGGTTAATCAAAATGATGATGGAACGCCAAAAACGCTCTAATAAGACAATTGCAAACTTCCATTCCGAAGGCTAATCAACGCAAATATTGATTGCTCTGACGCTATATCCCCTTTAAAAAAAGAGCATGTTTAGCAAAATTGAGAACAATTACACATTAAGCGAGTTAGGGCGTAAAATCGCCAATCCGGCTGTGCTATTTTTTGCTCTCCCATGGCTAATGATTTTGCTCATTATCGGAACAATTACCCAACGCTATATCGGACTTTACGAATCTGTTCAAACTTACTTTTCATCGTGTATCTTTTGGTGGGGAGTTCTTCCCCTTCCTGGCGGCCTATTAACCATAGCAATCATCACTACAGCATTAAGTTTTAAATTCTTATTCTACAGCAAATGGAATTTTAAACACTCAGGAATAATTCTATCTCACTTGGGTGTTTTAATTTTACTTTATGGTGGCTTGATTACTTCTGTGACTAATAAAGAAGGATTTATGATTATCCCCGAAGGGGACGTGGTTTCAAACTTCTCAAGCTATAGAAATCGTGTGTTAAACGTTGAACCTTCCCAAGATAAAAAAATAGCAATACCGTTTGAGACCTTAAAAGTTGGTAAGGAAATTAAACTTGATGACATCACAATCAAAATAGATGAACTATGTGATAATTGCTCAGCACAGGCGCCTACTGGTGGGGACGATAAAGTTTTACAAGGCTTGGCAGAAAACATGGAACTTGTCTCTGTCCCATCAGAGATTGAAGCTGAAAGAAACTTATCAGGCATAACCCTATCCCTTACCCAAAGCAGTAATGAGAGCGAAATAGGTACATATATATTACTAGAGGATATCCCCAAGAACCCAGAATTTAAAACAGAAAAACAAACTATCAAGTTATCTCTTGGTAGAGAAAAAAGCCCCTTAGGTTTTTCTGTTAAATTAATAGACTTTCAAAAGACTGATTACCCAGGAACTAACAAAGCCAAGGAGTATCAATCCGATTTGATTATCTATGATAAAAACGCTGAATGGCCAGTTAAAATTAGTATGAATAAACCCTTCCGTTATAAAGGATATAGTTTTTATCAATCTTCTTTTGTTGAAAACCCCGAGTTAGAGGCCACGGTCTTGAGTGTCGTAAAAAATTCTGGACGCGCTTTCCCTTACATTTCATCATTGATTATTTTCTTAGGATTACTAATACATTTAATTATTCGACTAATTTCAAAAAACAGAGAGGTGTCATAATTATGCGTCTCGCTTTATTACTCTTAATATTACTTACAGTCCTCTTTTTGCCCATCCGTTCGGAAGCAAATTCAACTGTAAAAATTGACTTAGCAGACTGGGCATCGACCCCTATCCTGCATGACGGACGTATTAAACCAATTGATAGCTTCGCACGCATTTACCTAAAAACTTTTTCAGCGGCACAATCTATTGATGGGCTATCGGCTACACAATGGCTTGCAGAAACTTTATTTACCCCCGATGTCGCCGCAGCACGTCCTATTTTTAAAATATATAATTACGAGCAGTTTTATTTAAATAAAAAGAAATCAAATTTGTATAGCTATTTGGAACTTAGTGAATTAATCAAACCTCGTTTAAACTCAATTCAAGAGTTAACGTCTATTGATTCTAAGGAGTGGTCCACAGAACAAACTAGCCTAATGGAACTTTACGAGCATTATATTATCTACACACAACTTCTGCGTTCCCTGACGCTCATTCTTCCATTAAATATTAATGCGTCAGACCTTATCAATACTGACAAAACTCTAACTAACTATATTGATATAGCGCCTTACCAAAGTGATATAACAGCGAACATCAAAAAGACTATAAAGAACAAAGGGACAAACCTTCGAAAATATAGTGAAGATGAAAAGCAAAGAGCTGAGCTCTCATTTAACTTAAAAGCGATTGAGTCAGGCGGGGTAAATAATAACATTCTAAGAGTTATAAGTCTTGATGGGCGTTATATATCACCTTGGGAATTATTTAACGAAGACAGTGATAGTGTCAATCAACTACAAAAATGGCAAAATCTCTCCTTTGCCTATCGTGAAGATAATCAACAGATTTGGAGCGATACACTTACGAAAGTAACTATTTCAACGCGTCTTAAAGTCGAACATCTTTTCAATCAATTGAACTTGATTAAACACGCACTTACTTTCTACATCATTTGTTTCTTTTTAATTATCGTAAAAACATTTGTGCCCAGTAATTTAAAGTTCCCTAAAGTCATTCTTGGAACATTGATAATTGGCGTTACTTTGCATTTCGTTCACTTGTTACTACGTGTCTATATTTTAGAACGCGCCCCTGTAGGTACATTATATGAATCAATTATATTCGTCAGTTTTGGTTGTGTTTTTGCTGCTCTATTCATGGAAATCAGACAAAAAAACATGACTGGAGCGTTATTAGGAGCGCTATCTGGGGCATTATTGCTACTGACAGCAAACTCCTTTGCGTCCCCAGACACAATGGGTACGCTGGTTGCCGTTTTAAACACCAATTTTTGGCTCTACACCCACGTTCTATGCATTACATTGGGGTATAGCTGGTGTTTGATTTCCTCGCTATTGGCGCATTTTTATTTGGTTAAAAAAGCGTTCCTGTTTGGTAATCAAAAACAACTGAAAGCCATACAAACGAGCCTCAAAACTTTTTTGATTTTATCACTTCTCTTTACCGCCATTGGCACAATTTTAGGAGGCATTTGGGCTGACCAGTCTTGGGGACGTTTCTGGGGTTGGGATCCAAAGGAAAATGGCGCCCTCTTAATTGTTCTCTGGCTGATTTGGATATTACATGGTCGTATCAGCAATCACCTATCACGCCTTAGCTATGTCGTAGCCAGTGCGTATCTATCTATTGTCGTAGTGATTGCTTGGTTTGGCGTTAATTTATTAAATGTAGGGCTTCATTCTTATGGGTTCACCGAGGGAATTACCATTGGAATTGTAAGCTTCTGCTTATTAGAGATTATAATCACCTCAGGTCTCTGGATTAAAATTCATAGAAGGAAAACAATCAGTGAAAATTAATCTACTTATATTAGTTGTACTATTAGGGCTCACGGCTATTTGGACAATGTGGTCTAATAATTACTCAATCAAACCACTAAAAAACAATCCAATATCAAACTTTGACTACACCGACATTGAAGGCCATTCCTTTAGCTTATATCAGCATAAAGGAAAAACAGTCTTTTTGCATTTCTGGGCAACGTGGTGCGCGCCGTGTATTACAGAACTCCCTAAACTAGTTGAACTTGCTAAGAACACTCCAGCTGACCTTGTAATTCTTGCTATATCTAAAGACTTAAAAGAAGCTGATATAAGAAAATTTTTGACAAAGCAAAATATAGCTCCACCCCAAAATATAAAATTTATATGGGATAAAAACAGTCAAATTTCTGAAGGTATTTTTAGTGTTACAAAGCTTCCTGAAACGTTTATTTTGAACCAAGATTTAAGCTTAAAAGAAAAAATCATTGGCGATAAAGATGATTGGAAAAATTACTTCGAAAACTAATAATTACTTACTTTCATCTCTATCCATGTCTTTTAAAACCTGGTTACTTTCTTCAGTAATAGTCATCACAATTGGTGATGGACGTGCGGGCATTGTTAAGGAATCTCCTTGCTCATCCATAGGAACCGCATCACGCGCACGCGTCCTGTATATACCGTAAACCAAGAACACACCAAATGCTGTTCCAATAATAATGAAAAACACATAACTTCCGATGAAAGACATTCCTAAAGAAATGAGGAACGGACCAATTGCTGCCCCTACACCATTAATCAAAATAAGTGATGAGATTGCTGCAACATATTGCTTTGGCTCTAAGTGGTCACTTGTATGCGCAAGGCATTGCCCATATATGGATAAACTAACGCCTCCAAGCGCAAACATAAATAAATAAAGCAGGTAGATTGATTCTGTAGAAAAATAACAGCCAAATGACACTAAGCAGGTTAAAAAGCTTAAAACCAAAATTACTATACGACGATCGTATCTATCTGAAAACCAACCAATAGGTATTTGAAAGGCAACACCACCAAAAATATAAACCGCTAAAAATATAGAGACTTGCGATAAGCTCAAGCCAATATTTGTCGCATATACTGCGCCTATACCAAATATTGTTGCGCTTCCCAATCCAACCACGAAGGCACCAGCGAGCCCCAATGGTGATATCTTAAACAGTTTCTTTAAACCAATATGGTCAGGCTCTTCGAAATCTGGCGCAGGACGGCTACTAAGTGATATCGGTAATAAAGCTAATGATACTAAAATTGATGTTATTACAAATAAGTTAATAGTAGCAGGATCTGCAAAGTTCAATAAAAATTGTCCTCCCACAAGCCCCAAATAAGTAACAATTTGATAAAGCGCCAGAATCTTTCCACGCGTCTTATTAGTCGCCATATTATTAAGCCAACTCTCAACCACAATATACAATCCAGCATAGCCGAATCCTGTAAACACTCTTACACCACCCCAAAGCCAGGGGTCTGGGTATAGCCCATGGATTAATACTGTAGCTGATGCCATAGAAGCCAACGCAGTGAATACGCGGATATGCCCTACTTTAGAAATTAATTTTGGCACATAATATGATCCAGCAAGAAACCCTAAATAATATAGCGACATAATCAAACCAATTACAGCGGTGTCAAACCCTTCGATAGTTGCACGCACGCCAAGCAATGTCCCTTGTAAGCCATTACCAACCATAATAAGTGCTAAGCCGAAAAAGATTGGCCATGAAGATGTTAGAGTACGGTACATATTTTTTCCTAAAAAGATGGTAGTGCGAAGCTTATTTATATAATTATGTTACATAAGGCAACTAATTTAATATCTAAACATACTTCATATGTTGCTATAACTACTTGATATTATTAAATTAAACTATGAGTTTTAAAACACCTTATTTTAACAATGAAATCAACAGTTGAATATGATATATTGAAATCAACAGTTGAATATGATATATTTAATTGTATAAACTACTTAAAATGTTTAATAATTACCGACACAATATGTTAAAAAGAAACAAAATAACTAAGTAGGCTTTATTGAGGACTTTTACCGTGAACATGGAATCACTACTTAAAGAACAGTTAGAGCCAACAGGCGAACCTTCAAGAACACGCCTAAAATGGTTCAATACAACCAAGGGTTTCGGCTTTGCTGTTCCTGAAGATGACCCCTGTGATGCTTTTATTCATATAACCACGTTACAAGATGCTGGAATTGATGAGCTTGGCGAAGGTGCTATTATAATGTGCCATTTTGTTAAAGGTCCTAAGGGAGCCCTTATTACAAAAGTTGAAGAGCTTATTGAAATTGGTGAAAATCCTGCTCCTATAACATTTCGTGTTAATCCAGAAGATGAAGAAACTTTCGAGACGATGGAAGGTACTGTTAAATGGTACAAGCCAGATAAAGGGTTCGGGTTTATCATTCCTCAAGATGGTGAAAAAGATGTTTTTGTGCATAAAACATGTTTAGACAAGAACAATATGGACCTACTCATTCCAGGTCAAAAGGTAAATATGGTCGTTCGTAGCGTCACAAAAGGTCGAGAAGTCATTAGCTTTGACTTGTTAGATTAAATCTAAAGTCACTTTATTTCTTTTTGAAGATTCTCAAAACAAAGTTTTTAAACTGTGCTGCTCGCTCACGCATCATTAACGCGCAAGGCGTCACTATTAATGTCAAAATAGTAGAAAACGTCAAACCAAAAGCAATAGCCGTCGATAATTGAACCCACCACTGGGTTGATGGCGCCCCCTGACTAACCGTTCTACCAACAAAATCAATGTTAAGCTGTAAGACCATCGGCATAAGCCCCAACACCGTTGTAACCGTAGTTAATAGTACAGGACGTAGCCTTTGAGCCCCTGTCAGTAGGATAGAGTCTCGAACAGTATTCCCTTTAAGTCGAATAGAGTCATAGGTATCAATCAGGACAATATTGTTATTTACTACAATACCAGCAAGGGCAATAACACCAATACCTGACATCACAATTCCAAATGGCTGCGCCGTAATAAGCAATCCCACCATTACACCAATTGTCGACATTACAACCGCGAACAAAATCAAAAAAGCGCTATAGAAGCTATTAAACTGAGTTACTAAAATCATAGCCATCATAAATAGAGCAATAACAAATGCTTTCATTAAAAACTTTTGTGCTTCAATTTGATCTTCATTATCACCAGCAAAATTAATTACAATCCTAGGATCTAAAAACTCTTTATTTTCAGTCATTAGCTTTGTAATTTCATTAATTTTAGCAGTAGCATTTATACCATCGCGCACATTAGCTTTAATTGTAAACACACGACGATTATCAATTCGACTGACGATACCAACAGCAGGCTTTGCAACGCGTTTAACAAAATTACTAATTGGAATTGAACCACCATTGGTTTCGATACGTACTTTATCCAATTGATCCAATGTTCTATCACTCACATCATGACGAATAACAATATCAACCTCATCTTCGGCGCCATCGGGTCGATAATCTGAAACCTTCAACCCATTTGTAATCATACGGATGTAATCACCAATAAGAGAGATATCAACACCGAACTTAGACGCTTGAGCCCGGTCAACTTGTAACTCCCACTCAATAGCAGGGAGAGGTCTACTATCTTCTAAATCTATTAAATCTTTATCTTCTTTCAACAAAGAAACAATTTTTTCAACAACACTTGGTAACAAATCAGGAAAATCACTGCCAACTTCAATTTGAATATCTTTACCAGAAGAAGGACCTTCTTGTTGTTTTTGCGCTTCTACATAAATACCCGAAATATCCTCGGTTCTATCTCTGATGTCTTGCAAAATATCTTCAGCAGAAGCACGTGAGCCCCATTTTTCAAATTCAATTGTAATTTTACCAATCACATCTTCCGCTACTTCATCATTACCACCAGGCGCCGCCTTACCAGATTCAGTATAAAAAACTTTAATGCCTTTTCTATCCAGAACACGCTTCTCGACTTCCAAGACTAGCTTATCTTGCTCATACACAGATAGATTTCCACGCGCGTGGATTAATATACTTGCGGCTGTTGGTTCAATATCAGGAAAAAACTCTACGCCCTTACCCAGCTTACCGTAGGTCACCTGTACGGCTACCAAAACTACCACAGTTAATATTAAAATTATTCCTGGGATACGGAGCGCCTTTGATAAAAAAGAAATATAAAGCCCTGTGAAGCCTTTTATCT
>JAMASZ010000055.1 GCA_023301585.1 Alphaproteobacteria bacterium
TTGAATTAAGTTTCTTTCATATTTATCAATATTATTTAAGCCCTGCGCATTACCTACATACAAAATTTCATGAACTTTAGACCCACCACTTAATTGTATGCAATGTAAGTGTTATTTCTTTAATTTCGATATATAACTATGATATTACTAACAACCAAAGGACGGGGTAATATAATACCGCACATATATAGCATTGTTTTTACACGTTTTTTCTTGACTGGGGCGGTAGAATGTTGGATAACGAGCGCAGAATTCAAGAAGAATACTGTAAATATAAGGAAAAATATAATGAAAACCTATTCAGCTAAACCGTCTGAAATAGAGAAAAAATGGCTTATCGTTGATGCTAAGGACGTAGTTCTTGGTCGTTTGGCGTCAGTTGTTGCTACTCGTCTTCGCGGTAAACATAAACCTACATTTACACCTCACATGGATTGTGGTGATAACGTAATTGTGATTAACGCTAAACATGTTCGCCTTACAGGTAACAAACGTAATGGCGATATCTTTTACTGGCATACTGGATACCCTGGTGGAATCAAAGGTATTTCAAAAGGTAAAATCCTTGATGGCAAGCACCCTGAACGTGTTGTTGAAAAAGCTGTTGAGCGCATGATTGCAAGTGGTCCATTAGGTCGTCAGATTATGAGCAACCTACGTGTGTACCCAGAAGCTGAACACCCACATGAAGCGCAAAACCCAGAAGTTCTGGATGTTGCTGGCATGAACCCTAAGAATAAGAGAGAAGCATAATCATGGCTGATACAAAAACAGAAACAGTAAAAGACCTTAAAGATTTAGGTGCGGTAACGGATGTTGCTGAAACTACTGAAAATGCAGCAGCTGAAACAGTTGCTGAGAAGAAAGAGCCTCAGATTGATAAATTAGGTCGTGCATATGCAACTGGTCGTCGTAAAGGCGCTGTTGCTCGTGTTTGGCTTAAAAAAGGTAAAGGTCAAGTTATCGTGAATGGTAAGGCACAGGATCAGTATTTCTGTCGTCAAACACACTTACTTGTTCTTAATCAACCTTTCTTAATCGTTGATCGTGTAAATAACTTTGATGTTATGTGTACTGTTAAAGGTGGCGGACTTTCTGGTCAGGCTGGCGCAGTACGTCATGGTATTTCACGTGCGCTTGAAAACTTTGAGCCAGAACTTCGCCCTGCATTGAAAAAATCAGGTATGCTTACACGTGATGCACGTGTTGTTGAGCGTAAGAAAATTGGTAAGCACAAAGCACGTCGTTCGAAACAGTGGGCGAAACGTTAATCGTTTATTTGTTTTTACTTTAAGAATTTTAAAAACCAGCCTACAGTTAGGCTGGTTTTTTATTGGAGTAATTGGAAAGAAATATGAAATATTCAAAATTAGGTAGAACAGGGTTAGATGTATCGCGTGTGTGTTTGGGGACAATGACATGGGGGCGTCAGAATACTGAGACCGAAGGTCATGAGCAGATGGATTATGCGTTAGAGCAGGGGATCAATTTTTGGGATACTGCTGAAATCTATGCCGTTCCACCATTGCCTGAAACTTACGGTAAAACAGAAGAAATTATTGGAACGTGGTTTGCGAAAAACCCGTCTAAGCGTGAAGATGTTATATTAGCCAGTAAAATTGGCGGTATAGGGGTTCCTTGGGTGCGTGATGGTGCACCAATTACAGGTAAGGCGATTATGCCATCGGTTGATGCGTCGTTAAAACGTCTTCAAACGGATTATATTGATTTGTATCAACTTCATTGGCCAAATCGTCCCTTTGCTCATTTCTGCCATAACCATGGGGGTATGCTTGATTATACGAAAGTGAGTGCAACGGAAATTGAAGATAACCATTTAGATATTCTGCGTGGATTGGATGAGGCTGTGAAAGCGGGTAAAATTCGTCATGTAGGTTTATCTGATGATAGTCCATACGGCATTATGAAGTACTTACAACTAGCGGAAAAACACGACCTGCCGCGTATGCAATCAATCCAGAATGAGTATAGTTTATTAAACCGTAGTGATGACCCATATATAGCGGAAACTTGCGTGTTAGAAGATGTTGCTTACTTACCTTGGTCACCACTGGCGACGGGTATGTTAAGTGGTAAATATGCCAATGGTGCAATGCCTGAAGGTGCGCGTTGGAATTTAGAGATGAAAGATGAGCGTCCTTTGTCACGTAGAACGGAAGAGGCGAACGCGGCAGTTGATGAATACCTTGATGTAGCGAAGAAGCATGGTTTAGATGTTTGCCAGATGGCATTAAAATTTATTGATAAGCAGAACTTTGTGACGTCGACGATTATTGGTGCAACGTCGATGGAGCAGTTGAAAACGGATATTGATGCGTTTGATATTGAACTGTCTGATGAAGTAATGGCAGATATTGATAGCGTTTATAGAAAATATCCGATACCTTTTTAGAGAAATTATAAAAAATCATATAGAAAATATAGATGAAGGATACAAAATGAATAAAGCAGTTTTAAGTTTAGTTGTCGTCGGTGTCAGCCTTGTTGGTTGTTCTAACCATAGACAAATCGCTCCTGCGACGGGGTACTCTAGTTACGAGAATGGACAATCTGGAGTTGCTACAACACCGGCACCTGGGAATTCATCAACGATGCGCAAGAATAGCTACGACAATCCACATTTAGATTATTCAAAAGGCTCGTCTTCACATCGCTCATCAAAGAGCAGAGAGCCTTATAGTTTTGAAAAAGGCTATTCAAAGTAATATTATATAAAAATGTTATTACCTTATCGGGATATATTGCCAACGATAGATGACAGCGCATGGATTGCAGAAAATGCCGCTGTCATTGGTGATGTTGAAATAGGTGAAGAAAGTAACATTTGGTTTGGTTGTACGGTTCGTGGCGACGTCAATGATATTAAAATTGGCAAGCGTACCAATATCCAAGATAATTCAGTCATTCACGTCACCCGTAAATTGTCAGGTACTTATATCGGCGATGAAGTAACCGTGGGGCATGGGGCAATTTTACACGCCTGCACAATTGGTAACCGTGCCTTTATTGGCATGGGGGCGTGTGTCATGGACGAGGCAGTTGTCGAAGATGGCGCAATGGTCGCGGCGGGCGCATTGGTTACCCCGAAAAAAGTTGTTAAATCTGGGCAGTTATGGGGCGGTTCACCCGCCAGATATATGCGTGACTTAACGGACGAAGAAGTGACGTTTTTAGGGGTTTCTGCCGATAATTACGTACGTCTAGCCAAGGAATATAAATAGCCCTGAATTCTTTGGGATAGCCTTGGTTTAGGGGTTGTAACTGTGGATAGATTGTTACAGGATAACCCTAGTTTTTATAGATTCATTTTTGAGCGCTGAAAAGGCGTGGAGGCTAGGTTAAAGTGAAGTCACATTTAGTATCGTTAGTTGTTTGTTTGGGCGCTGCCAGTATTTTATCTGCCTGTAGCTCAATGCCTAAGTTTCCCTCTATGTCTAAAGGCGGAAATGAAGTCGTTGTAACGCCAATGCCAAATAATGAAGACGCTGCTTTGGGTCCGATTGTGGCTGATATGTCATCACTTCCCGATAGCGATTTTGATGTTGCGCCAGCCCCTAGATCTGGTGGCATGATGCAAGGCGGCATGGTTAGCTCTCCTGATATGGCGATGCGTTCAACAAGTGTTTCTGGCAATAATTCTCGCTCTTTATCAGCAGGCGGAAGTGTAGAGATTTTTGATATCGATAGTGGTTCAATGCCAATGCCAAATTATGGTAGTGGTGGTAATGGGCAAATTGGTGTGATGTCAAACAGTAGCGTTACAGTTTACCCTATTGATGGCGGTATGAGCGGTATGGCACCAATGGCTAGTTATGACAGTGGGTTTAACACTGGCTTTAATGGTGGCGCAAGTGCCGGTGGTGACGCTCATATTTACTTCAAACATGGCTCTTCACGCTTGGGTAGTGGTGATTTGAGCAAGCTTCGTAATGTTGCACAACAGGCAAAAAGCTCTGTTGGGCGTGTTAATGTTGAAGGGTTTGCAAGTCAGAGAACGCAAACTAATAGTACTGTTCGTTCCAAGGTTCTTAATTTAAAAGAATCCATGAATAGATCTTTTGCTGTTTCGAAGAATTTGATTGAAAAAGGCGTGCCTGCCAACAAAATTAAAACTGTTAGTTGGGGTGACGCGCAATCGACTGGTAGTGAAGGCACAGATCGTCGCGTAGATGTTCGTTTAAACGGACAATAGTTTTTAAAGTATTTAATCATTAAATTTAGAAAGCTTGTTTCTTTAATATGTCTCAACCATTTTCAATTGGTATTGCTGGATTAGGAACAGTTGGTGTTGGTGTTGTAAAAGTTTTACAACAGCACGCAGAACTGATTGAGCAACGTGCTGGTCGTCCTATTAAAATTGTTTCTGTGACCGCGAGTTCTAAAGATAAAGACCGCGGTGTTGATTTGAGCAATTATGATTGGGCAGGGAGCCTTGACGATATGGCTGCTGATACACGCCTTGATGCGGTAATTGAGCTTGTTGGTGGTTCTGATGGGGCTATCAAAGATATGGTTGGGCAAGCTCTATCAAATAGAAAACATGTTGTAACAGCGAATAAGGCGTTGCTTGCTCATCACGGTGTTGCGCTTGCGCAGTTGGCTGAAAAGAATGGTGTGACCATTGCTTATGAGGCGGCAATTGCGGGTGGTATTCCTGTTGTGAAGGCGTTGCGCGAAGGCTTGGCTGCAAATGGTATCAACAGTATCTATGGAATTTTGAACGGTACTTGTAATTATATCCTGAGTAACATGCGCGAGACTGGGCGCGACTTCGAAGTTGTTTTGAAAGAAGCCCAAGAAATGGGGTATGCGGAAGCGGACCCAAGTTTTGATGTTGATGGAATTGATGCGGGGCATAAGCTGGCGTTACTTGGTGCGCTTGCGTTTGGTGTTAAGCCGGATTTCGCAGGGTTGAATATGACAGGCATTAGCCGTGTTGGCTTTGACGATATCGAGTACGCCACTGAGTTGGGATATCGAATTAAGTTGTTAGGTATGGCACGCAAAGAAGGGGACGGTTTCGC
>JAMASZ010000056.1 GCA_023301585.1 Alphaproteobacteria bacterium
TCCGATGATTCCGATGATTCCGATGATTCCGATGATTCCGATGATTCCGATGATTCCGATGATTCCGATGATTCCGATGGTTCCGATGGTTCCGATGGTTCCGATGATTCCGATGGTTCCGATGATTCCGATGGTTCCGATGATTCCGATGATTCCGATGGTTCCGATGGTTCCGATGGTTCCGATGGTTCCTACGACTCCTCCTACGACTCCTCCTACGACTCCTCCTACGACTCCGATGATGCCGATGATTCAGATGATTCCTACGAGTCTGAAGAATCGGAGTCCGATGATTCCGACGAGTACGGGACGGAGTACGCCACGGGTTCGGATGGTGGTTCGCTAATGGACTTAGAATCTTCACCCGACGAACGTTGAACAATGAAACTTACGAAAACGGAACGAAAACGGAACGAAACGATCCGAAACACGCCGCATCACACTCACTCGCTTTTTCCACCCCCTTTCACAACCAAGTTCGCGCCCACGACCACAATCACAATCACCAACCCATGTTGGAGTTCTTGATGTACAGGCTTGAGAGCATTCTCCCCGAGGAGGAGTTCCACAAACTTATTTCTGAGTTTTCAATCGGCCGTGCGCAGGCCTGGTTGGATGACGTGCGGGGTTCCATAGGTGTTTCTTGTTACGATAGGATCAAAAAAGAGTTTCGGGCCGAAGAAGCGAGTAAAAAAGAAAAGTTGGCCGAGATGAACTGTCTTCTTGATCGCAAGGCGTCCGAAAGTCGCGAGACGATTTTCCAGGAAAGCATCGGGGCCGAGAAGCACGTAGATATCGACGGCATCGGGGTGGACAATCTGTTCACGAGCCTCTTTGCGGGAATTTGACAGATTTTTTTTCAGAAATTGTTGAAAATGATTTTGCTGAAGCCGCTGGAGTCGCTGAAGTAAACTCGGCCAACGCCATTGTCTTTCATGAAGCTCATGCACTTGGAGCACGGCTTGGAATTCATGTAGCCTCCCTGAGAATTGACGCGACAGACGTAAACGACCAGGTGCTCGTACAGGTGGTATTTGTCTATGTTCTTAATGGCGCTGACTTCGGCGTGGACTTTATCACGGTTGTATCCGCGTCCGACGATCGTGCTTCGGCGGTAGACGGCGATGGACCCGTGTCGAAATCGAGTGTGGTGTGATTTGAACGCGAGCTGTCTGCAGATGCTGAAGAAGTCCATATGATTTTTTTTCATCTGTGACTGGTGTTAGGAGAAGTGAGCGTCGTCGTTGTCGCCCGCCATTCGTCTTGTTTTCAGCAAACGTTAGCCTCGATCGTACATACATACTGAAAAAAAACATGCTTCGATTTACGCGCTTCAACACGTCAGCTTTCCTCGCCCACGAGTCCTTGGAGTGCCAAAGGCTGGCGTCGGTCGATGCCGACTCGGTGTGCGCTCGGGGCATAAAGTTTTTACTTCGCCAACTACTTGTATCCGTTCGCTTGACTATCGTACACTCCCGTGTCTTGAGGAGGTTTGTTTCACTCAGGGGGCTACCCGCGCACTCGAACACTGTTGTCAAATTCCGAGACATGTTGGTTTCCGGCGGTAAGGATGTCGTGGACGTAATCGAAACGACGAACGGCGTCATGATAACCGAGATTGACACGGACAAGGTCAGGCAACGCCTGGGAGAGGTCACGGCGCGGTGGCTGCAGAAACGGGGGCGTTTCGTCGCCAACGATCCCGAGACCGGGTTTTACAAGAGGCTGTTTCGTCTCAAATTTGTCTACGATCACCTCGGCGATGTGTACGCCGACAAGTACAACATCTATCAGGCAGCGTACGTGGATCCGTCTTACACCGTGCGGGCACTCCTGTGCTTCGTGATGCAAATCATTTCTTCTCTGGCGCTGATGAAGGAGGGGGTTGGTGATGGTGAAACGTCTCTGGCCCGTGACGATCGTCGTCCGGTGGATATGGTGCTCATCATCGTGACCATCATGTACATGTTCTACAACCTACCGGCGAACTCCATCACGTCGAGCATGAGCCACGACGTCATTCTCTTTGACGCCTTTGCAAGGATGAACATGTACAGGAAACTTGTCTTTGTGGCGATGGATCTTATCGTAAACTGTCTGATTCTCTCCCTCATGCCACTGGTGTCGGCAAGACTCCTGTACAAGACCGCAGACTCCTCCAGTATCGTCGCGACGTTGCTCTCGGTGTTCTTCGTCACCAGTCTCGACGACTCCGCGATTACCAAGAGCGAGTCCAACAACATGACTGCCTCGCAAACCGCCTTGCTGCGCGAGGTAACGGAAAAGGTCGACTCTTACGTCGACTCGGACGGCATGCGTGTCGTGGCCCACCTACCGTGGGTTGAAATGCTCCTCTTGGTCGCGTCTGTGATTGCATCCTACGTCGTTCTGCTATGATGCGTTCTCTGTGATCGGCGCGATGCAGAAGCGCAGACACCCGATGCTTATCTCGAACCTCATGATCAAAGGGTAGTTGGTCTTGAGGAAGAGCTCGACGTTGTTCGCCAGGGAGTTCTTGGTAAACTTTTCAATGTATCTCGCGAAGTATTTCCCCTCGATGTCACCCCCCTTCTCGCTGTGCTTCCAGTTGAGACCCGATGCGGTGGGCTCGATCGTGATATGACTCCGCGCCATCTCTCCCTCGGACACTAGCTCGAGCGTCGTTGTCGTCGCTCTTATCGTGATGAAAGGGCTCACGGTGACCATCTCGCGCACGTGCTTGGAGAGTTCCGTCGACGGCATGGAAACAACGCGATCGAACTCCACCTGCGGAATGATGATGTCCTCGGCGTCCAGGTCGAGGAGCTTGATGGAGTTCACTGTCTTGGTGCGCCTCTCGGAGTTTGACAGCTCGATCTCCATGCGGTGCGGCTCGTCCTCGTAAATTCGCCACTCCATAAAGTCGTTGGAGGTCATGGATCGTATCATCTTGTAGAGCACCACGACGTTGATGCCTGCCGTGACGGTATCCTTGACGTAGAAACTCTCGATGTTGTTGACCACGAGATGAATCATGGCCACGCGCCCGGGGTCGATCGAAACGAGACGAATTCCCTTGCCTTCGATGAAGTCCATGTTCACCTCGCTCAGCAGCTCTTTCAGGCACTCTATCAGAGACTTGAACTGAAGACACTGCGACGTCTGCATGAGCAGCAGCAGCGGTCTGGTCTGCGAGGGTTGCTCTCTCGGACCCATGTTATTGGGCATGGTCTCCATCAGCGCGTCTGCTCCCATGCTACAGGTCATCGTGGCCACCCTGGAGGAATTGGTATTCGTGTCGGCACTGTGTTGTCGATCCATCTTGTCGTGTGTCTCCGGTTTTTCCGGTGCGTGAGTGACGGAAGGGTCTCTCCCCGTGTCCGATAATGTTTTCTTCAAACAAAATAATTGGTGTTGATGCTCCGAGCGACTTCACCCTCATCTCTTGTCCACATGGACGAAGACTTGTCCATGGACGCTTGCTTCGACTACTTTCGACGAAAAGACTCCAAGGTTGACGTCCTGTGGGTCAAGGAGCAGATTTACAGAACCTCGTGTGTCCCCGAGACGTGTCCGCCTACGCGATCACTGGTCGAGATCTTTCGTGAAAGAAGTGAACGAAGCGACAGCGACGACGAGGATGCAAATCTTGAAAAAGGAGAAATTGCTGAAATTTCTCTTTCTCGCGACAATTAAAATGTTTTTTTCAGTCAAGTATAAAGGAGTGGAACCCATGACGAGTCCGACACAGCAGGTCTGTGAGTACATTGATAGCGACCTTCCGCAGAGCTTCGGTGCCAACACGATATCAGAGATGTACGCCGCTCTGCAGAAAGATCTAGAGTTTATCCGGACCAAGGGCGGCGTCGTCGACGCGAAGAAGATGGAGATGATTCTGCACCAGAGGCACAAGAAGCTGGCGTTTTCCTACCCCGGCTTGTTTTTCAGGATTGTGCGAGGGGAAGTTGATCCGGCGATGTTGCAATCGTTGCTTAAGCTCAAAGAAAACCTAGACGATCAAAGTATTTCTCTCGATGACGCAAGGAACAGAGTTATTGACTGCGCCAAGCAGCAGATCGAAGACACCAAAGGCACGCCTAGGGTAAAGAAGGCCAAGCCGTCCGGGACGGTCGTCCAGGAACTCAGTTTCAAGTGCAAGCCAGAAGACTCATAAAACAATCAATTAATCTACTTTACTTATTTGGAGACCTCGATCTCGGGTCCCTTCTCAGGTTCCTTCCCGGGCCCCTTTTTGGCCTTCTTTGCCACGGGGGGACCTTCCATTTCTTGACCCCTGGCCTTTGTTTCGGCCTTGGCAGCACTGGCCGCCGCCCTAGCCTTCTTGGCCTCGGCGGCACGAGCATCCTTGACATCCTGTGTTTCTTTCGGGAAGTGCGGGCCGAGAAGAGAACACATCTTGAAGTACGTGATGGGGCCAAAGTCGGCCGCGGGCTTGAGCAGCTTCAGCATGGCCTCGTCCGGCAGGATCTCGATCTTTTTGGCCGGGTTCTGCAGTCCGTTGGCCTTGACATAGTTGTTGAGTAGCTTCACCGTGTGGGTACGAGACACCATGTGACCCTCTTCGAGCCCAAGGAAGTCTGTCAGCTCCTTCGACACGACTACGGGCTTGGCGATGCCGTGGCACGCACGTGGGCCGTCCTTGTTCATTTTCCTCTTCTTGCGCTTGCGCCTGAGGTCGCCAAAGTCGGCCGTGTTGCTCCTTGCGAAAGACAAAACCACCAGGCGCAACCATTCCGCGGGAAGGTCGGGGTCTTCGGAGCCCCAGTCGTACGAGATGGGCGACCTCATTTCGGCCAGCGACTTGGCGATCTGGGTCCACATCGGTTCGACGGCCTTGAACTCCTTGACCCTCGTGTCTCTGTCGCTGTCGTCCGCCTGCGCCATCTTGGAAAGCGACGAGCACAGCGACTGCAGCTGCACCTTCTTTAGGGACCGCATGACCTTGTTCAGGCAGTTGGCGAGGCCGGTGTTGCTGCCGTAGCCCGGGCAGAACCCGCCGGGAACGTTCGGTCCGATGGAGTCAGTGTTCTTCTTCAGCGTCGATCCGAACACTTCCAGGACTTTAGCGGAAGGCTTGAGGTGCGCCGTTGTGATGTCGAGGAACTCTTCGGGGCGGTCGCACACCCAGGCCGGGTCCAGGTTGATGTTCTTCTTGGGCACGCTCCTCGACTTCTTGCCGAGCTCGGGCTTGCGAAGCACCTGGTACGGAAGCGTTCCCGCCTTTTCGTTCATGAGCTGGTCGAGAACGTCGCGTCCGCCCTTGCTCCCGAGCAAGAGATACTCGGTCGTCGGACGCGTGGAGCCCTTGTTGTCCATATCCTTCCAGTACCTGGGGAGCGTCAGAGGGGGGCACCTGATCTTCTTGGCGCGCTTCACGGCTGGCTTCGCCGCGGGCTTGTCGACGGCAGCCTCGGACGTGGTCTCGGCGGTCTCGGCGGTCTCGGCAGTCTCGGTGGCACCAACGTCTTCCCCAGCCGCTGTTACGGGCAGGGTCTTGGGCTTGGGCTCCGGTGGAGGGTAGGTAGCGACGTCGCAGACCTGGTACACGGAATCAAACTTGAATCCTTGAAGCTTGAACAGCTCGATCGCGTCTTGAATGGTGTACGTGTCGGCCCACATGTACAGGAGGGCCTCGTCTTTGGTCAGAGCCGATAAGTCGATCTTTCCCATCTGTTCCACAGAAAGCTTGTTCCAGGGGGTGTTGACATACAGCGCGTCGTACTTGGTGTCTTCGGAAGCCTTGAGCTGCGCGACGGCGGAGATAAAGTTGTCCATGTTGGGTGCGTCGGAAGAGGATTTACTTTCTGGATACAAAATTTATTTCGATTCGCGAACGCGTCCAAAAGTTTGTTGAATTTCAGGTGATCGGTGGGTGGGCACGAGGAATGAGACGGTGGGGCTCGTGTGCGAAAAGAAAAGTCATTAATAAATAAAATATCGTAAAGTAGGAAGGATCGGGTGCCACTCACTCTCTCGCCAATCCTAAACCTAATAAACCATGTTCACCGAAAAAAAAATCACGGTGTACAGAATCGAAGGCTGTTCCGTGTGCGACGAGACCCTCGAGTATCTCAGGAAGAGAGATGTGTCGCCCGTGGTCTACGTCGTGAAGAGTGGCACCGACGACATGGCCGAGCTGGTGGGAGTGACAAAGTGCTCGACGTTCCCTCAGATCTTTGTTGATTCTCAGTTCATCGGCGGGTTCAGCGAGCTGAAGAAGACGACCATCGACCGTCCGACGGAGTTTAGGGCAAAGGAACTCTCCGGCGAAATCGCCGAGCCCATGTGCAGGGAGGAAAAGGACTTCGACAGGTTCATTATGTTCAACGGCAAGACCGAGTACGAGTACGCAGACATCCACCAGCTCTACAAGAAGCAGACGGCATTGTTCTGGGTCGTCGAGGAGATCGATCTGTCGGGTGACTCCAAGGACTGGGATGATGCCTCGGACAACACAAGACACTTCCTCAAGCTCGTGCTGGCATTCTTCGCCTCTCTGGACCAGATCGTCATGGAGAACATCGGCCTCAACTTCAGGAACGAGATCGTCATCCCTCAGATTCGAAACCATTTCGCGATCCAAGAGGCCACCGAGGCCGTGCACGGCGAATCGTACGCCCTCCTGATTCAGACCTACTTCAAGGACATTGACGAGCAGAGGCACGTCATGCGCTCCGTGCAGACGATGCCCATCATCCAAAAGAAGGCGCTCTGGGCGGAGAAGTGGATGAACCCCGAGACCGCGTCGCTCGCAGAGAGGTTGATTGGGTTCACCTGCCTCGAGGGCGTCCAGTTCAGCGGATCGTTCTGCGCCATCTACTGGCTCAAGAAGCAGCAGAAGTTCAAGGGTCTGTCTTTCGCCAACTCCCTCATCGCGAGGGACGAGGGTCTGCACGCGACCGCGTCGGTGCTGATCTACAAGCACCTCGTGCACAAGCTTCCGCAAGACAGAGTACACCAGATTTTTGAGCACGCGGTCGGCGTCGAGTGCGACTTCATCTCCGAGGCCCTGCCTGTCGCTCTCATCGGCATCAGCGAAACGAGCATGGCGGAGTACATCAAGTTTGTCGCCGACTACTGGTTGGTGCAGCTAGGGTACGACAAGGTGTACAACTGCGCCAATCCGTTCGAGTGGATGGATATGATTTCTCTGCAGGGGAAGACCAACTTTTTTGAGAATAGAGTCGCCGAGTACAGCAAGCCGGGAGTGTTGCTCGACCGCGAGGAACAGCGGTTCTGCACGGACGCAGATTTTTAATTCGATGCGTGTGACCGTGGCAAACGAGAGCGTGAAAGCCATCAATAAAATATGTGTTTTACCTTAAAGGGGTTCCAATTCCAACCGAGCGATCGGTATGGATGGTCGTACAGACCCGTTCCCGATGATGCCGCAAGATCTCCTGATTGATTTCAATCAGTTCTTGCCCACTGCCGAAAGGCAGCGAGCAGTCGCTGTCTCTCGACAGTGGAGGGATGGTATCACGTGCCTGCCTTCTCGGGACGTTTACAGAACAAACCTTCCCTGCCCTCCTTACGCGAGCAGCGTTGAACAGACGGCCGGCGCGGATCGAAGGTGTTGTGCAGCGACCAATCCTTCCGATGTGCGCTTTCTGAAGGCGATGATCTCGATCGGCCACCCCAGAATTCACGCCCCCAACGCTTTCGCCAAGGTGACCAAGGTGTTTGGCGAGAACTTCGCCACATGGTTCTTCCGGAACAAGAACGGGCTGGGCATCCAACCTTTCCCGCTGACGGCCACCATGCCGCTCGACAACACCGAGCCCTGGTTCGATATGTTTCTCCAGTTTCTTTTTCACGCGAGCGACATTCCGAGTGTGCGGGAAGTCAGTGCGTCGGGCGCGGCGGTGAGCACCTACCTTTTGTACCACAAGTCGGTTGGCGCTGGCGGAGGACTTGGCGGAGGACTTGGCGGAGGACTTGGCGGAGGACTTGGCGGAGGACTTGGCGGAGGATTTGGCGGAGGATTTGGCGGAGGATTTGGCGGAGGATTTGGCGGAGGATTTGGCGGAGGATTTGGAGGAGGACTTGGCGGAGGAGGACTTGGCGGAGGAGGACTTGGCGGAGGCGGTTTCGGCCTCGCTGGACCGGCGGGACCCGTGCGTGGTGGAGGAGTTTGGGGACACTGGAACCTTGGTCCCGGCGTGCATGGTAGAAGAGTGAAGGCCCTGATGAAAAAAACGGGGGTCACCGGCGTCGTTGTCGAGGTTGGTTCCGAGGGCGCGGTTGACGACGAGGGAAAGGTGAAGCCCTTGAAACCCGTGGCGCTTCCGTTCACCACATATGTCCACACGAACGACCCCGCTGGTCACAGCACCTTCTACGGCGCGACCCCGTATGACACGCACGGATACGTTGACATCACGCGCCTGCCAAACGTGCTGCGGCATCGCAAATGTGGATACGGTGGAACATCGACTCTTAACTATCAACACGTTGCCGTTTTCGACAAGAATTTGTTGTGGCACAACGTTCTGGCCGACATTGTCCTGGCCATGTCCAAAAGCGAGAACCGCCTCGTGGTGTTGGAGTTTGCTTTTGGCTTCGGACCCGCTGCACGTCGGGTGGCTGTACCCGGTAAAAACTTCTTTCCGGAATTCGCTTGCCCCCCCGCCAATCGCCCAGAAGCGTCGCTGATGGACAGCGCTGCCATCCAAGCGGGCGCTCAGCTAAGTACACTCGGTATTCAGCGTTCCGTGCGCGTCAGTCGAGCAGACCCGGCCGTCACTCGGTGGCGAATCGACGACAGTGTGTTGGCAAACACTCCGACGCCTAAGGAAATCATCACTATATCTCTGCTCTACGGCACGTCCGCGGTCAAAATTCAGAAGAGTCTTGTGTGAGGGAGAGATGTGCGATCAAATTTTATTTGGTATTTGGTATATATATGGGGCCGCCATGCCGAGGTGGGGAAAGAAAGACGGCGGAGACACCTCTCTTTTAAAATTGATGGAAGATCTGAAGCAACAACAGACTCATCTCGTTGACAGCATCAAGAACGAGAAGGACGGTTCTGACCTCCGTGTGTCCGGCGTTTTGTCCGACCTCGAAACCTACATGTCGAAACTCGAAACGATAATCGAACGTCTCGCGAACGTTACCGAAGCTCTGGTCGAGCAGAGCGATGCGGCGCAAAAGCCTTGGTACGTGCGACTATTCTGCCCGTAGTTCGTTTCGATGTCTCGTAAAATTATGTGTGTGGACCACACAAGACATCGAAAACCTCATACGCGAAAGATGCCGGAGTTGTTTTTCGATGTTGAGACAACGGGACTCCCCCCGAGAAAAGCAAGCCCGGCGACATTCCAACAGTACGACTCGTGTCGCGTGGTGTCGATCGCGTGGGTGCTGAGGGACGAGAAAATGGTGTACTCGCAGAGGTATGCCGTGACCGACCCGGGCATTCCCGACGAGACGATCGGCGCCGAGTTTGTGCACGGCATCTCGAGGCCCATCATGGACAAGTACGGGAGAAAAATCTCAGATGTCCTTGCCGACTTCGTGGCAGATATGAAGAACTCCGACAAGATTGTTGCGCACAACCTCGAGTTCGACAAGAGTGTGGTGTCGGCTGAGTTGTACAGAATGGGCCTTGCAAACGATGCCGCGGTTCTGATGGGCTTCAAGAACCTGTGCACGATGCGCAGCACGACGAATTTGGTCAAGATTCCCAACGCCTACGGGTCTTTCAAGTGGCCGAAGCTCGAAGAGCTGTACAAGTTTCTTTTCGGGCACGTCTTTGAGAACGCTCACCACGCCATGTGCGACGTCGACGCGCTGGTGGCGTGCTACTACAGGCTCGTCGAGAAGCACGGCTCAAACAAGAAGAACAAAAATTAATGTTTGCCATGTTTACCGCCATGTTTACAGCGAATGGATGCGTACATACTCTGGCTGGAGCAGTTTCGCAAGTTCAAGCAAAAATGGGTTCACGCCGATGACAAGATCAACTGTTTTGTCGTCTCCGCCATACCCCCGGGACACCAATACACGACCAAAATGCATTGCGAGCTGGTCTCCGCCATCGGGTCGTGGTGTAGAACGAAGACGCGCATCAACCACAGGGAGAAATCGTTCATCGTCGAGGACGGTACGTCGCTCAAACCGACGGTCCTTTTCAGCTCCGAGAAATCAAGAAAAAACTACCCGGTCGACCTGGATTTCGATCACGACTTCGCGGCGGCCGTGGCCAAGATGAAAACGAGCTCTCGGCACATGGACGTTCTGGATTGCTTTGGTGTGATTTCCTACAAGCTGCACGATTTCAAGAGGGTGAACATCCTCAGAGTTGTCAGAGCGATGGAGAGCGTCGGCTTCGGTGTTCTGCACAACGGTGGTTTGATTTGCTCCGACTCAGAATCCGTCGGAGAAGCATCCGACAGATTTTTATCGAAGCTGCCGCACCGAGACGATCCGGTGTGGTTGCTTGTGTGATCTTGCGCTTCAACAAACGACTCGAAATTAAAAAAATAATGTTTTCCCATTGGTATACGCGCACGAGCCTTGTGCTCTCATTTACCGGTGATGAGTGGAACTGTGACAATCGGAAAAGTTCGTCTTGTCGATGAATACATTTCCGACCAGATCGATGGTATTGGGCAGGAACAACTTGCTGGTTCTGGACGCATGACCGCGGTCGAGCAGACCGTGGCTCTGTCGACTCGTGTGACAACGGCCGAAAGCGACATCGCCGCCCTGGAAGCTAAAGACGTAACACTCGCCTCCGCCGCGACGGCTCTGTCGAACCGAGTCACCACCGCCGAGCGGGACATTTCTGCTCTGGAAGCTAAGGATGTCGCACTTGCAGCCGCGACGTCCTCGGTATCCAGCAGTCTGGCGAGCGCTTTGGCAAGAATCACAGTGATCGAGACTCATTTCGCCGACACGCGGAAAACGTTCAACCTCTATAACCACCGTGCGGGCAAATACTTAGATGACGGGGGTAATTTGACCGCCACTAAGGAAAGTACAAATGCACACTACAGCATCACACACGACTAGGCGCGTTTCGTAAGCGCATGTAGTTTTATTGCGATTTAGTTAAATACAAGATGTCCATCTCGTGCCCCACCCTCGTCACCTCCAGAGTCACGAGCGCAGCCTCGAGCATACAGATCGGTGCCTTCACGTGGCCGTCCGCGGCGCCCGTGGCCGGCTCCGTGCTGAAGACCGACGGTCTCGGTAATTTATCATTTGAGGTTCCGAACGTGCGCTCGGCTGTGGACCCCGTGTCTTCCACATACACAATTTTGGCGACCGATGACATCGTGGCCGTGACGGGGACACTCGACACCACACTGACGCTTCCCGACCCGTCGTCGAAAGTTACTGGAGACATGATTAGTGTGGTGAAAGAAGTGGGCGGTGCGAGCACGGTGACTGTCGTCCCTTTCGGCTCGGAGCTCGTGTCCGGTGGCTCATCGGTGGTGCTGTCGCAACCATACGGGTCGTTGAAAGTATACACCAATGGAACAAATTGGTTTGTGCTGTACTGAGCTTAGAGTGTGAGAAGAGACTCCCTGGCCTCGGAAATCAAAGCAGCAGATGTCGACGTTGCTTTGATGCTCAGATGGGAGTAAGGTGTTGACAGGACGAGATCACCCAGTGCCCCGGGCGATGTTGCTGTGATGGTGTTCACCGCACTACAAAACCCGCCCTCGTCGACCACCGAGATCTCGTTTTTCGTACAAGATATGGGTAGATCGAGAACCACTGGACCATCAAAGTTTATACCCACAATCGTTGTCCCCGCATTGACGGTCGCGGAGGATGACGCCACCATCTGATACTTGGACTTTGTCACGAATGGTTCCGACTGCGCGACCCCAAACGAGGCCACGGACCTGGGCGCCGCATCCGACACGGGGAAAACGGCGGAACCGATTGTGATGAATCCGGAGCTGGGTTCGCTCTTGATCTCATCGGTCCGAATTTCGTCGGTGGAAACAGTTCCCATTTATAAAAAAAATTGACGCCTGTGGTCAGATCCAACTGCGTACCGGTGATTGAATTTTCGTGACATATTTAAAACGGTGGCGGTGGCGCACACCGGCATTACTTATCGCTAAACAAAAAACTGCAGCGAGCTCAAAAATATCTTACAAACGCTCAAACATGGCCGCCTTCTCGTCGCTAAACCACTTCGGCGACAATTTCGGAAATCGAGATGTCGTGAAACACGTATCTTTTTTCCTCAATCTGCGCGACAAGATCGCCATGGCCGCGTCAACCAAGGGTGTCAGCCAAGCCCTGCGACAGTTCCTGCCGACGTCTTCCTCGTATATCACGACGGTCAAGCCGAACTTGCTGTCGGCGTTCTCTGTCGTCTCGCAAACCGGCGTGTACTCTGCGCCGATCGAAACGTTCAAACTCAACAAGTACGGCTGGTTCGGAAACTTTTACGAGAGCATGATCACGCACGTCGGCGCCAACGAGGACAGGGACTACTACTCCGCCTGGTACGAGCACCACCTCCTTCTCGCTCCTCGGTCGACTCGCAGCCAGAGAGGCGCCATCGACCTCTTCATCTCGGATTTGCCCGGGAAGGACGAAGAGTTCCTGACCGAGAGACTTCGGCAGTCGGTCGACACGACGCTGTGTGACCACCACTGTCTGTCGTACACTCAAGAAATTGTGGACGCGATCGTGAGCAACACTTCGATCGTGAACGTGCTGGCGTACAGCCAGATAAGCTCCTGTCGATGCGCGCTCTTCAGGTCTCTGGCGGCAAGGTCGACGAACATCACTTCTCTCAACGTGTGCGGAGGGATCTGTCACGACACAACCCTCGTCATCGGAGACGAGTGTGTGCAAGCCTTGACTCATTTTTCATTCACGACGGGAGAGTCCGACCGCTTCATCGATGGCGGGAGCGTCGACTACATCTGCGAGTCGATAGCGGACGCAGGCATACTCAAAGTCTTGGAAGTCGGGAACGTACACGGAGACTACGACGAGTGGGCCAATGGCTTGATCTGTGTCATGGAGAGCTGTCTCCTTCGATCGGTGACCATCGACGACACAGATTTCATGCCGCACTGTCTGCCGGGAATGGTGCGCGTCCTTCCGTTGCTGACGGCAACGACCGTCAAGATCACATCCTGCGGCTTCGGTGACTGGGGAAAACCCGTGTTCGACGCCCTGTTTTCGAATTATGCATTGACCACGCTCGACATGTCCTTCACCAATATGGGCGATGGAAGCATCGGTCCATTGGTGAAAATGATCAAGCGCGGAACGCTCGTCAAGCTGGCCATAGGGGCGTGTGGAATATCTGCAAAGGGTATCGAGAGCGTGCTCAGGGCCACGGCGCACGACTCGAGCAACCTGAAATATTTAAGCGTCTTCGACAATCATTTGAGCAGAAGGTGTTTCCAATCGGATAAAACGTCGCTCGTAGGGCTGCACGTCGGTGTCGTGTGCGACGAAGCAATCTTGGACAATATTTTGAAATTTGGCGTCGACAACAACTTGGAAGTGGACATGCGCGACTCCGACGAGTATTTGAACGAGGGTGGGGGCTGGTGGCCATGTGGGGAGGACTAGAGCCAAATGAGAATGTTAACAATCTATATCTACACATCGCCGCTCAAGCCTTGTCGGCGTACGCCCATTTGAACCCAAACCTCTCGAGATCTCCACTGATTGCGGTCCTTAGTTTAACCCGACCAATCTTGAAATGGCGTGCGACTTCATCCATTGTACTGTACGTCCGCAAGACCTCCTTGGTCACAGGATCAAGTCTATTGATGGGCTTACTAGTTGCATTTGGAGCAAGCGTTGGAAGCGTGTTGCTTGCAAGCCATTTGTTTTGCACACTCTCCGACAATTCGCTCCACGATACCATGTGATACCCGCCGACCTTGGTCCCCCTTAAAGACCGTTTCTGAACGGCGCCCCCAGACTTAAAATGGTGCGTGAGTGCACATGCTTTGAAAGATGTGTAAACATGATCAATATGGGTCTTGTCGTCGTTCAGAGCAGCGACATGACCTGTACGAATGCGAGTTTCAGAAACCGTGTCGCCTATGTCCTGAACGGTGTCGTCGGGTAGTGACCGACTCAGACGAGCCCAGCGATGGCCAAATCTGACAACTTTTTCCTCGCACGCTCGAAGAATTCCATTGTCAGAAGCGCCTTCTACGTCTCTAACCGCATCACGACGAGTGTTGTACGTGAACACAAGTTCCTTCCCATCTTCTGAGTACGCCTGGAACTTGTCGCCTGTTAGAGTACACCTTCCTCTCTTGCTCTCAGGTCGTACGTCCATGTTGTCAATATCATCGTTGACAGCTATTCCGTTTTTTTCCAGCAAGGCCCTGTAGCTTGGCTGCTCCAGAAGTGCTTCTCCGAATCCTTTTTGGTCAAATCGGAACCCGGACACACCACGCACGGCAATGTTAGCCGCACGCTTGACTTCTTCTCCGGTCATGCAAAACACCTCCATCGACCTCTTTCCGTTGATCGGTTCCTTGAAGAGGTATCGTCTGATGTCGACATGATTGTGCAGAAATTTCTCGAAATTCTCGTACTTGTCGCATTCGAAGACCTTGAAGATCGACATGCTCCCGAACTCCTTCACCAAGCCTGTCGTACGTGAGCGAATATTCTTCGTCGATCCGATTTTGACCAGAATGCTGTCGTCGTCCATGGTCATGATCTTGCCAAAGTAGACGCATGTCCTGTTCTCAAAACCTTCGATGAGAGTCTTGTGAATCCGTTCATCCTCAGAGTCCATGTACTTTCGGAGGAGAGCCTTCGCATCGGCATCGGCGTCCACTAGTGCTTCAGCGTGCTTACGTTTGAGCCCGGCAACCTCCTCCTCCAAAGCATACCTTCCTGTTTTTCGTATTGTCTTGAGAACGTGGAAGACCCAGTCCTGGAATGGCTTCGCGATGGGCTTTCTTGATCGCATGATGAGCTTGAACACCCCCTGTTCGGTGAGGAAAGTTGCCTCTTGATCGCCACCACGGGGGGTGTAAGCAGTACTTACGACTCTTTCGTGTTCGTCGAAATCTGCAATCGAAGGGCGTACATTTTTAATTGACAGCACTTTTCCGATGTCAGAAGCTTTAATCAGGGGGTCGCCATCGCCATCGCGTTGAATACAGACCTCGTGAGACATTTGGTCGAAGACGAAGGTCTTCAGGATATCCATGTTAGCTATTGATCTGTGAAAATATTAAAAAATCCCTGATTCAAACGCGATGTCTGATCGAAGAGAGAAGAGTGATTGAAATTGTTTGAATATATTTTTATTATTTCGTGATATTTGACCCCAAAGAGATCACATCACTTTCATTTTTGAAAACAGCTTTCGCCGAAAAAAGGCGCAAACATTTGTCGAAAATGTTCAAAATGCGCAAAGTTGAGTTTACCCCCTGTAAGAGGCCTAATTGGAGTACCTGACTCCCCCCATCCCATCCTTGATACATTTTACAGTAAACTTTGGCAAACTTAAGGAGGCGAGCTCCAAAAACCGCCAAAAATGTTTACCCCCCATGCTTCCCGAGTTTCAATTTTCAATCCACTCGATCACATGAGGCATGTGCTCGACACAGGAGTAACCCTGGCTTACACAATACGGACTGTACATCAGGCCCCGTGGAATGTTGTTTACAACAAACTTTAGGGACCCACTTTTGACCCAGTCTCTAGCGAAGAATACACATTCGTTTCCAAATGGTTCTCCGACGGTCTGGACCTACTCTGCCGTGGTAGCAGAGCACATCTTTGACCGTTTTCAAAAGCATTGCCTCTTTTAATGCTGTGGACTGTCGTCCACCTAGCACTACCCTCCGACTGAACGAAGTAAAAGTAGCGGACTAGATCCAGGTGGCTTGGTTGTTTCCAAGCCTTGTTTACAAAATGGGGCCTTGCGACACCACCTGGACCTTTTTGGCAATCATGGACTGGCCCAACACAATTGTTAGCGCCTGAAACATGTAGTTTACCAGTAGGTTGTAGGCTTCGTTGAAGACGATAACATCCGAGGTGGGGATGTTAGCGCCGTACTTGAGCTCGAGCTGCACGTGGTCGATGCGGCTCATGTTGAGAGTGGAAGTAGGGTTCCACACACCGCCCAGCGCGGCGAAGGTGAACAGGTAGGTGTAGCCGGCCGGAGTGTTGGGCCACTTGAGCGCGGGCTGCACCTGGCGGAAGAACAGGCCCGGGAGCGAATCCGGGAATCTGCTGTGTCCGTTCAGCGTTAGACTGGCCGCGGACACGGAATCTGTAACATCACCCCACATTCCTGCGGAGGCGTCGTCGACCTTGAACGGCGGCAATCTGTATAACTCCCCCTCCACGATAAGAATCGACCTCTCTCAAAAAAGAGGAACGACCCCCATGTGCTTCCCGAGCTTCAATTTTCAATCGACTCGATCACACACGGCCCACCCTCGTACTCGGAGTTACCCGAACTTGAGTGGGACTAGACTGTACATTAAGCCGCATAAGTTTCGAAAAACCCTTAGCGACCGACACTTGACCCAGTCGTTAGCGACAGAATTCACCTCTTTCGAGATGGTTCCACCGACGGTCTCTGCACAAGGCTCCCGACGAGCCTCATACCTTTGACCGTTTTCAAGAGTCTCGCCCCGAGGTCGCAAAACCTCTCACCCGGACTGTCGTCCCGGTTATGTGCATCCAAGTCAAAAGACCCTGCGAATGACACACGGACTAGGTGGTTACAGTGTCACCGTTGGTTCGATGAAGGGTGGCTCAACAAAATCCCCAAAAGCCTTGCGACCTTTCACCCACCTGTTGACGGTTTGAGGTTAGCCGGCATGATTGATGTTTATAGTTGAGTTAAGTCTTGTCAACAAAATAATTTCAGAGACGGTCCAAATGTGTGTCTCAGTTTCGAGAAAAAATGTTGATGGAAACGTGAACAACAATAAATACCGTAAACATTGGCCCGTTACGTCCCTCGTCCGTCTCCGCCGAAACTGCCGACTCCGCCGGCGGCTGTCGTACGGCGTGACGCAGGAGCGGTCGCCGCGCTCGCGGCGGCGTATTTTAGTTCAGTACTCGGGGTTCCGTGATATCCGCTGGTGCTGTGCCGGGTCTATATTGATGTTACGGGCCTCCAGATTTTTACCGTAAACATTGGCAAGTTGTTTTGATTCACATCGTCATTCCAACACAATGACTCTCCTCTGTCCCAGGTGCAACCATACTTTTCAAAGAACTAACGCATTCAGGCGACACCAAAAGGATGGCTGTGGCGAAGACAAGCCGAGGATCAAGTGCGAGTACCCGTCGTGCGACAAAGATTATCGGACACAACAGTCGATGAAAACTCACTATAAGACACACTTCGCGCAAATGTACGAGTGCGATGAGTGCGACAAGGTGTGTGACAACTATCAAAAACTCGCCCACCACAAGAAGGTCGAGCACAGGGGTGGTTACCCGTGCGACTTCGACGGATGCGACGAAAAGCGTGCAAGCAGGAAGAACATCATCAACCACATGAACACCTGCTCCTTTCGCCCGAGCGAGGTGAATGATGTCGGAGAAGAACGCGACATCGTCGGTAACAAGAGGAAGATCGAGAGCCTGAGAGAAGAAGAGTCCGTTGTCACAGACTCCGACCCGGCTGATCCCGTTTGTGCTTTCATGCAGCGCATATCAGCCAAACTTAAAGATGGCAAGACGACAGACAAGATGTGTGCGAGCGTGACGATCTGCCCGGTCACAAACCTGGGGTACGGAATTCCTGGCGAGGTTTCGAAGTACTGTGGGAAACACAAGGATGAAGTTCACGGACTCAAGCAGCTCTACAGGCAGTGCATGTACACTGCTTGTGCGAAGACTGGGCACGATTTTGTGGGAGGACTTCGCTTCTGCCCCAAGCACGTCAAGCTTCTCATCGAGGACGGTCTTCCGAATCCCGATCTGTCTGTCGTCGTGATCAGCAATGGTCGCGTCACATGCGAGGAGCCAGGGTGTGACAAGAACGCGTCATACGGTCTTTCCGGAGAAAAAAGAGCGTCATGCGCTTCGCACAAAAAGGATGGCTACATCCGCTCAATTACCCAAGTGTGTGCCATGGCTTGTTGCTGCACGTTGCCGGACGGACTGAGTGGTAGGTTTCTACACCCTGAGCATGATGACGAAGACTCCGAGTTTTACAAGAAGAAAATCTGCAACAACGGGCGCAGGGTTGTGATCGAAGATGCTCTGATGCGGAACGACGTCGGCAGGCTCAAGACTATCCTCGACCACTTCAAGTTGGACCGAGCACTGACTTTAAACGCTCAGAGCGCTTTTCGATTCGCTTGTGAGAAGGAGTGTTATGATCTCCTGCAGGACTGTGTTGACATCGTGTTTGACAAGCCCGTGGTCAACGGCCCCAAGGTGATTGGGTCCTTACGACCCGACATATTCTACAAGTGGTGCGTGGGCGGCGTTAATTTCGGGATTCATATCGAGTACGACGAGAATCGGTCACACGAGGACGACGACGTTCGTCTCAGGAGCATTGCATGTACAGCAAGCTGCACGGATCGCGTCTACGTCATTCGTGTGTACGGTGGCCACGACACGAAGAATCCAGTTTGCAGGCGTGTTCACATGAAGTATTACGAGTACTACAAGGTCACAGATGAGGGTATGCGTGTTGCGCTGGAGGTCGCAAAATTGGTGAAGGAGCGTGTCGCCTGGATTAGGCAGGGTCTTGTGCCATGTGATTCGAGGGAATGGAAAATATGTATTTAAAGTTTTGAAGAAAATTGATTCGATCGTTTTGGTACACTTGACGTCATCGATCACCAAACCTCAATCAGAACCGTAAACTCTGGCAAAACGAAACAAGATGTGAATTCACAATTCAAGAGTCATGTCAGGAATTCTCACGGAAGACTGCGTCAGCGAGTGTATCCTCTCTTTCGGCAAGGAAGACTTTTTGTTTACGGGTACAGTATGTAGATCATGGAGAAAAAACTCTGGGTGCACAGGGACGCACGTGAAAGCATCTGTCGAGAGCGTTTCGAGGGTGAAGGAATCGTTTGAGTATGATATATGCACTGACGAAGCAGCTTTTGTTGCTATCGAAGAGGGTGCCAGCATATCTGTCTTCAAAGCAATCTATGACCGAGGATTCTACTGGTGGGACGGGGTTGACCTGGGGGCTGCAGTTCACCTGGAAGTTGCAGCAACATACGGACGAACGGATGTGTTGGAGTTCTTGACACCACTTGGACCGCTTGGAGTGGTCCGGTACGACGAGAAATTCCTACGCAAGGCAGTGGTTCTCTCCAAGCTTGAGAATGAAATAGTCGAAGTTGTTCGGTTCCTTCTGAACACCGGGTGTCCAATTGATGCATTTCTTTCGGGGGAGAGATCGATGGAAATTGCAATTAAGCAAGAAAATTTGGATCTGATAAAGGCGTTGCGCACGGCGGACTACCCCTTCATCAGTACAACATTCAGGACCGCATGCGAGACCAAGAACGTGGCGATTGTCCGATACCTTCACGACGAGGGATGCAAACCGGATGAAGATCTTTTTTGGGACTTGAAAAATAACGATGAGTGGGTACTTGTCGAAGTTCTTTGCAGGATGGGATATGGTAGAGATGAATGGGATCTGAATACTTACCTTGCATTTGGAAGAACACAATTATCGATGTTTGTGCTTGAGCAAGGAGTTATTCCAACAGATAGATGTGTTGATGGCGCCATTAGCGGTGGTGACTTAGGAACAGCAATGTTGCTGACGACGAAGTATTCCTGTCGACCAACATCGCAGGCTTACATTGAGTTGTTTAACAACGACTATGTTCAATGTGATGCCTACAATTTTCGAGTGCTTGAATGGCTTCATGACGAGATGGGATGTGACATTGGATTCTCCTCTTTTGAAGAGATGAAGAAGGAGCCACACGGACGTTGTATAGTAGATGGACAGAGTAAAGCCATTGTTGATTGGTTCAAGAACAAGCTTAATTAACGAAAACAATCTTTTCAGCACCAAATCAAAACAGTCTTTCCTCAAACCAATCCTCAACGGCGCTGCTGCACGCGTCAAGAATCATGGATCCGCGGGGGTGCTCGCGCATTTCCCTGAGTAGAACAAAGCCGAGGTTGCACCGCGCCTCGTCGTACAGCCAGTTGAGAAACTCGAGATAGTGGCAGTCGCACATGTCGTTTTCGAACACGAGCATGTATGCCATGGACGTGGGTCTGCACACGTACTCTCTTGTCAGATACTTGGCGGTGTCTAGGTCGCCTGCGCATATCGCGGAGTCAACATCGTCGTCGGTCGGCGCGATGCCTTTGCTGATTAGGAACATCATCATGTCGTCCTTTTGTTCGAAGACGCATCCCCACAGATCCCACTCGTCTCTGAGCAGCAGGTTGTCGATGAGGAAGTCGAGGACGACGTAGTTTTCACTTGCTACCGAATCGGCAAATAGGCCGTCGGGAGGTCGACACCCCTGATCGACGAGGTACTTCATCATTTTTTTGTTCTCGGTGTCGGAGGCGAAGGTGAAGCTGTCTTCGATGAAGGGGTAGTCGGCGGTTCGCAGGAGCCTGACCATGGTCAAGTTTTGTGCGGAGATGGCCACCTCCATGGACCTCATCTTGAGCTCGTCGATGACGTACGGTCCGAATCCCCACTCGATGACGGTCTTGTCGACGGGTGTGTTGATGGACAGGAGGTAGTTGACGACCTTCAGTCGGTTGTATCTCACGGCGGTGTGAAGCACCCTCTCGTCGGCCAAGTATCCCTTTTCGCGCATAAACTGCAGGACGTCTATTCTGCCCAGCTCGGCGGCGTGCTCGATGTCCTGCTGCTCCCAGAAGCATTCGTGATCGTTGATCTTCTTGATGATGGATAAGTCGGCGTGCGTCAGCGACCAGAACGATGCGAGGTAGGGGTCCATGCCGCAACGCCGTGCTTCATCGAGCCTGGACAAACTCTCGACGGCTTCCTTGGCGCCGGTGTAGGTGTGCGTGGAGTTTTGGCGCCACGTTTTGCACACGGTGGCCGTGAAGAGAAAGGTGTTGTCGGCGAAGGACAGGATGTTGGCGCTGACGCGGCCCTCGGTGAGAATTGGCGACATGTGTGTATGGATGGATGTATGTTGGAGTGGCGACGTATCGCAACCTAATGGTACAAAAGTAACATGGAAAAAAATTGGGGGGCCAGTCCGCCCCGAGCGTCACCCCAGCGAATCCTTGAACCATTGTGCGACGATCGGGTCGTGATTGTTCAGGGCGATGGCCCATCTTGGATTTTCGGCAAGCTCGTCGTACGTTTGAAAACCTATGTCGACCTTCCAGTAATGGTACAACCAATCGAGCGCTTGGATGCAGTAGGTCTCGTCCATGTCGTGCTCGACGGTGTGGATGTAGGCGCGATGCGTGGGCCTGCAGCAGTTCTCACCGCCGGCAACGCGAATCAGCCATCTGGTGATACCCATGTCGTAGGTGGCGAGGTCAACGACGTCGCTGCTGACCTCAAACCTGTAGGCGACCAGCAATCGCATGATGTTCGCCTGGAAGCGTGTGACGGCGATGCACATGGCGGTGGGGCCTCTGTTCTCGTTGAGTTGGTGCTCGAGCATGAACTTGACCGCGTGAAAGTTTCCGTCGTCGACCATCTCGTAGAAGAGGAGGGACGACGGTCGGCACCCCTGTTCGTAGAGGTACGCTAGCGTGTGCAAGTTCTTTGGGTAGTCGGCGTTACAGGCAACTTTGAACGTATTGGTCCCAAAGGGGAAGTTGAGCTCGGAGCGAAGACACATGACGATGTCGAGATCGTTCTTGGCGACGGCCTTCTCAAAGGAGCGCACGTTGTATTCTACGCGTCGCTGATCCTCGGTCTCGATCGGCGTGTCGTCGATCGGGCAGTTGTGCTCGGCGAGGTATTGAACGAGCTCGAGGCAGTTGGAGTTGACGGCGTTGAAGAGGACGCTGCTGTTGAGGGGGCATCCGTGCTCAAACATGAATCTGATTATCTCGATCTTGTGGTCGATGGCGGCGTTCTGCATGGTAAATTGTCCCCACCCGTACCCCATGTCGTGTATCGCTTTGAAGACGGAGACGTCGGCGTCCACGATCTCGGCGTACTCCATGAAGAAGTCGCAAGAGTTGGGCGTATCTGTATCATCGGTGTTGTGCGGGCACAGGCATCTGATGCCGTTCTCGACGGCCTCCTTGATTCGCGAGGGACTTTCGAAGGCGTTGGCGACGTCGGTGCGAAAACACTGCTTACTGTTTTGTTTCCAGGCGCGGCACACTGTGGCCGTGAACAAATAGTCGAGCGAGCTGTAGGACAAGATGTTTGTGCAAACGCGGCCTTCCAACAACACGTTCATTGTTTCATTTGTGCATTTGTGTTGTGAGGCTCGTTCGTCGCCACGGCGTAAAAATGTCATCGCTCAATTATGAAATGGGTGTCAAGCGCCGGAGGATTAGTCCGACGGACATGATTCACATTGGAGGTGTGTCGTACGTGAAGCGCAAGCATCAGCACCACCGCGTTTGTCCGTGCCAGGTGGTGTACATGAACTGCGTGAAGTGCAATGCAAAACTGGCGAAGCGGAAGTCCGACTATGTGTCTCTGATGGTGAAGCACGCTCGAGAGGCATCGTTGCGTCGCGAGCGCTCTCGACCGCTCGAAGACCACTCGTTCTCTATTTCGAAATTTTACGCGCTGATTCTCCAACGGGTACGGACAAGCGGCATGGTCTGCGAGTGCCTTCTTTGCGCCTCTTTGTCTCGCGACCAGAGGCAGCGACTGTCCGTGAGGGGTCCGAACAAGTTGTCCATCGACAGGAATGACGACGGGCTCGGGTACACGCACCGCGACCAAGTGCTGCGACTGGTTTCAAAGTCTCATCACTCCTCTCAGCAGAGAGATGCCGTGCCTTTGCAGACAACGTCAAAGAAGAAGCGTAAGTGGCTCGTTTCGGCCGTCGGTGGGATGCTGCGTCGATCAAGAGCGAGACTTGCGAGAACTCGGGCGGAGATTATCGACATGCAGGGAGCGGGCATGGACGTGGGGGGTATGGAATACTACTTGGGCACGCACTTGCTGACCCGCGAATCGTGCGTGTCTATGATCACGCAGAAGAAGACGGAGACGTCCCACTGTCCGAACTGCGGCGTGCGACTCGATTACGGCAACGACAACGGGGTGATGACGACGAAGAACAATCCTAGACGCGCGTCTCCCGATCGAATCAATGACCGAGTCGGATACATCCCCACTAACGTCCGCATCGTTTGTTGCGCCTGTCAGACGATGGGATCGATCGACGACGCGGACGACGTGTTTCTGAGCCCGGGCGAGGTTGATGACCTGCTCGCGTATCTTTTTTTTAAGGGTCGGCGGACGCATCTTTCGTGCACCGAAGAAATTCCTTGATACTCAGGATCAACAGGAGGTACTCATTTTTTGTACAGAAGCCATTTTTCGCGGCATCCTCGACTACTTTCGATTTTTGCCAGAGGTCCTTGGCCGCCATGTTTGCCGCTTGTCCCTTGACGCGGTGCGCCACTTCTCTCGTCTTGAGCGGATCGTTGGTGTTGTAGGCATTCGCCAACAAGTCCGCGCACTCGACCATGTCTTCGCGCATGAGTTGGACCAACTCCTCAAAAAATTCTTGGTCGTCTTCACAAATCTCCATGGCTTCATTTACCGCAATGACTCTGTCGATGGTCTTGGCCTTAAAATGTTTGTCATCGACAGGGCCGGCCATTGTTTCTAATATAAAAATCGATGAAACAATTGTTGCTTGATGTGACGCAGTGTGTGATATTTTTGTCTTATTTTATTATTTCGAGCATCATTGCTTGCTTGTTCGTCCGACACAGGTCCTACATCGACACGTGGGCCAATCGTTTTCTGGTGGTGACGGCTGGCCTATTCCTGATGCTCTGTGCGCTGACACACCTATACGTCGTGTGGCATTCAGCGCCTCCGGACGCGCTGCTGGTAGCATGTGCCGTAGTGTCATTCACGTCTGCGTCGTGCACTTTTTACACTTTCCGGGGGCTTGATGACTACCTTCGTCTTCGAATCACAACGGTGAATCTGATGAGAGAAGAGATCATCACCAACTTAACGGAAGGGTACGATATGAAAGTGCGTGTGTCGGGAAATGCAATCATTGGTGGTGTGGCCGGCGAGTACGAGGTGGTGGAGCCTTATTTTGTCGTCGGGGGGTTCGAAGTCAATCGCATCATCGAGGTGCGCGACAAGTACTTCCGCATTGCAAACATAGTAAAATCCTTTGTTGAAGTGAGTGCCGACAAAACGCAGACGCGCGAGTCATCCACGGAGGAAGGTAGGTCGCCTTCGGTGTCTATGATGTATGGTTACGACGCGACGGCTGAAGTCCGCATGAGGAACGAGTCCGATCGCATGACTAATATGACGATGAATTTGTGTATGTCAACTGCTCACCACGTGAGGACCCCTCTTTCCTGCATCGGCGTCGCCCTGGAGTGCATTCAGCCACGCAGACTCGGCGACGAAGTCCTCGGCATGGTGGAGGAAGTGCGTGTGCATTGCGAAATATTGAACATGTTTGTGACCCAATTCGTTGACTTCGCCACGGTAAATTCGAAGGTCTTGTTGAAGCCCTGCGTGGATTACGTTGATGTTCGTGTGCTCGTGGAGAGGGTCGAGAAGGTGCTGGCGAGAATGATGATGGAGGATGTTCGATGTAGGTGTCACGTGGACGCCCGCGTCCCTAAACTCCTTCTGTCGGACAGCGACTGGATCATGCAAATTTTGCTCAACCTTGTCGCAAGCGCCGCTGGCCACACGTTCAGGGGGGTAATCTGTTTGACCGTGGCTGTTGAAAACAACGAGCTGTGCATTGTTGTAAAGGACACTGGCGTCCATATTCCGTTGGCTGAAAAACGTGCGTTATTTTCCACGAATTTCGCCGACGACGCGTGGCGCGGGTATATGTCGACGGGTGTCGGATTGTATTCGGTCAAGACGAAGGTAGATGCCCTTGGTGGAGAGTACGGTATTCACAACAACCCCCATGGAGGGACGGTTCTGTCCGTGAAGGTGCCCGTGGAGTTGGACAAGAAGTGCCGCCAAAGGTATGTGGGCAAAAAAGACGACAACGAAAAAGAAAAAGTTACTCGTGTACGGTCTGTTCTCGTGGTCGACGACACTCCTTCCGTACGGAAGTTGATGAAGAGGTACCTGAAGGGGCACAGTGTGGAGGTCGCTGTGAACGGCGCCGAGGGTCTCGGCAAGATGAAGGAGAAATATTTCGACGTCGTGCTGCTGGACCTGTTGATGCCCGTGATGGATGGCGTGGAGTGTCTGCGAAGGTTCAGGGCGTGGGAGAGATACAGCAGACAAGATGGCGTCCACCAGTTCGTGTACTGTGTGTCGGCGACAAGCGTCGAGCTCGACACGGGGTTCGATGGCTCGATTTTAAAGCCCGTCGACACCCGAAGGTTGCACAGACTTCTCGAAAATCTCCCATAATTTATTTTTGTTCTCGTCTTAGATCCCCGATATCTGAAACAAGTTTGTTTATTTCTCTTGCGCCCGAGTTTTTCTGCCTGCCAAACACCTCAACCTCGACGACAGTCATCGTGTCATTCTTCAATGTCTGAAAGACGATCTGTATCATGGCCAGACCCGTTGACGTCATTTTTGACCCCTTCACTACCGATGACGAAGGTGGTGATGGTGATGGTGATGGTGATGGTGATGGTGATGGTGATGACGATGGTACCAGTCGTTCGTCAGCCTTTTGCGTCCACGCGTTGGTTTGGAGTACATCGACAACGCGAGACACGGCTGCTTCCAACCCGAGGTTAAATTCGATTTTTCTGTGCTCTTTCGCTACAAGCTTCGAAGCAGCAGCCCTCTGACCAGCGGGTGGAAGTTTGCTCTTGAACCGAGGCAGGCTTTTTGACCCTTGTAATGGCAAGTGTGGTGCTGATAAAGGCCTCCCCGTGTCCCGCAGCCACTCGTGATCGAGGATGGTCTTTGCTCCGGGTCGAAACAGTGGGTTGGGTGTCAAGAGTTTGGTGATGAGATCGCGTGCGAGATCGGACACGGAGGCCGGTGTGTCGAACTTGCCCGTCTTGATTTTTTGGATGACGATCTCGGGGTTGTTGGAGTCGAACGGCAGGTACCCGGCAATGAGCACGAAAAGAACGATCCCACATGACCATATGTCGGCCTTGTCTCCTCTGTAGCTGTCTCTGTTTACAATCTCGGGGGCCATGTACTGCGTCGTGCCACACATGGTGGATAACTTTTGCATTCTCTTTGACGGTAGGTTCCTGAACTTGTGATTTTTCGGCAAAGCTCCGTCTCGCGCGTCTGGTACGTAGTCAGAGAAAGCTTTGACGGTGGCGTTCATGGAGGCGTGTTCGTCGATGGGTGTGAGTCGCGCCTTCGTTTCACCACTGTCGGCATGGGGGCCGGTTCCCATTTCCGGCTCCATGATAGACGCAAATCCAAAGTCGGCGATCTTTACATTGTCGTCGGCGTCGAGCAAAATATTCTCCGGTTTTATGTCTCGGTGACACACGTACAGGTTGTGACAGAACTTGACTGCGTCCATGATTTGCCCGAAGTACCTCTTGGCCACATTTTCGGAGAGCTTGCCTTGTTGAGCGATCTTGGTAAACAGTTCGCCGCCACCGGCGTACTCGAGCACGAGGTACAGGTGCGAGTTGGACATGAGTACTTCTTGAATGCGGACAATGTTGGGATGGTTTAATTTTTTCATGGTGGTTATTTCTTTTTTGACCTGTGGCCCCATGTTGCTCTTCTGGATCCTGCTCTTCGAGATACACTTGACGGCGACTTTTTCACCGGTCTTGCGATCCTCGGCGATGTTGACGGTGCCGAACGCACCGGACCCGATCTCTTTGCCAATCTCATAGTTGGAAATTATCATGGGTTGCGACGGGCGTGGTGTTATACCACAGAGAAAACATTTTATATTTGATTTATCACATGTTCTGCATCATCTGGTTGTTTATAATGGAGAGTCTTTTGCTGAGAGGTATCTGTTCGACCGTCACGCACTTGGTTTGGCCGGCGCCGTCGTCGTCTTCGTCGGTGTCCGTGGCATCCGACTCTGAGTCTGCGTTACCTCTGCGTTTGTTTTTGTTTTCAGTGTCGCTGTCGTCGCTGCAGGTTTCGCTGTCGCTGCCGCTGTCGCGGTCACGGTCGCTGCCGCTGTCGCGGTCGCTGTCGCGGTCGCGGTCGCGGTCGCTGTCGCGGTCGCCGTCGCCGTCGTCGTCGCTGTCGCCGTCGCTGTCGCCGTCGTCGTCGCTGCATGTTTCGCTGACATCACTGTGGGTCGATGCGTCGTCCGAGTCTCGGGGAGCAGCCCGTGATTGTGAATCGTCGTCGTTGCCCCACTTGATGAGGATTTCTCTGTTTCCCAGTCGGACGCATTTGAATCCGATGGATTTGTAGTGGCGAAGTATCATTTTCTCCACCTTTGACGCTTGGAAGACGGGTTGGCCCCACAGAATACCGGGTATTTTGAAGTGAAGACTGGTGTGCCTCGGAGCGCGTTCCCGGATCCGCGGGTCTATGTGTTTGACAAGATCTTTGAAGGCCAGCTTTTCCGGGTGTTTGGAAGAATCTGAAAGGTTAATAATTTCATCGACAGATCTGATTGCCATGTTACTTTTATTTCGCGTCACGTCACGTCCGTCTACGTGTATATATTGATCGATAAATAATATATCTTCCATTATAACCGAGTGAGCGATCAAAGGTGTCGGTCTCCTGGTGTACCGTAGATGAACGCCGCTGTGAATGTGCGCGACGATGAAGAAGAGCAAGAAGACTTTGTGAGCAAGGAGGATATCCTGACGAGGTTTGAGGAGATCGAGATGAGGTGGAAGGTCGAGCCGACCCCCGACGGCTTCCGACACCTACTGGAAATTTTCGAGATTACAGATGCCGACGATCTCATCCCTCAGCGCATCAACGACATCCACAAGTCCGACTGGAATATGTACATCGACCTGCGAGACGAGCTAACCCACAGGTGCGACGAGGAGGCGTCGGACGAGGATCTCGAACGGTTTTCTCGATTCCAAGAAACGATCTTCCACGCTCATCAGAGCATAATGATGTTTATGCGTTCATCCAACTGCAATGGGTCATTCCCGACGCCGATGACGCCCGAGACGATTTTTTGGTACTCTCCGCTGGACAAGAAGGATATGACTCCGTACCACTTCCTGGTCCTCTTTCTTCTGGGGGAGCTGAGCCGACGACGATATCGTCGCTTCGACGGGCACGTGTACAAGCAGGTGTTTATCGGGAGCTACCCGACCCACGCGTGGGAACCGAAGTGTGAGATCAGCGTGATTGTGAGGATGCTCTGCGACAAGGAGACCCACTGCGAGATGTGGAAGCACGCCAACATGGGCGGTAACATGGACGCGTGCGTGAAGTACCTCAACAATTGCTGTGATCTCGAGTTCCCGGATCTAAATGCCAAGCGAAGAGTCTGGAGCTTCAACGACGGCATCTACGACGCGTCGGACGACTCGTTTGTACCCTACGATCAATACATTGACGATCATCTGGTGTCGTGCAAGATCATACCCAACGATTTTCACGACGCCTACTTTAGCTCTCCGTCTCGTGTCGCGGAGAAGCTCAAGTTCGGGGATCTGAAAACGCCTCTGTTCGATTCGATCTTCGAACCCCAGCGATGGGATGGGGACATGCTGTGGTGGATGTTCGTTTTCATCGGGAGGCTTTTCTACGAGGTTTCTGAGATGGACTCGTGGCAGGTGATCCCTTTCATGAAAGGCGTCGCCGGCACGGGTAAGTCGACCGTCATCAAGGTCATCCAGATGATGTACAACCCGGCGGACGTTGGCGTGATTTCGAACAATATCGAGAAAAAGTTTGGGCTGTCGACGATATACAACAAGACCATCTTCGTCGTGCCCGAGCTGAAGGGGGACTTCGCCATGGACCAGGCCGATTTTCAGAGCATGGTCACGGGAGAAATTTTGTCCATGCCGGTCAAGAACGGGTCTCCCAAGACGGGTATGTGGACGACTCCTGGGATCATGGCCGGAAACGAGTCCGCGCGCTGGGAAGACAAGAGTGGCTCAATCTCGCGTCGGATCGTGGTCTTCCCGTTCTCGAACAAGGTCCCTCAGATCCAACTGAACCCTGGCCTGATGGACGAGATCAAGGACAACGAGATGCCGCAAATTATCCGCAAGAGCACTCTCGCTTACCACGAGGCGGTTCAAAAGTTCAGCTCGGGTGACATCTGGCAGGCCCTCCCCCCGCGGATACGAGACGAGAAGAAGAAGCTGCAGTACAGCACCAATCCTCTGTTCGCGTTCATCAGCTCGGACAACGTGGTTCTTTCCGACGACGAGTACACGCTGGAGAGCATGTTCGTGCAGAAGCTGAAGGCGTTCGCGACGCTCAAGTTTCCTAGTTCCACCATAACTTTCAACGAGGATTTCTACTCTTACATTTTTAGCGATTTTGGTTTGTCGATCCGCAAAGAGTCGTTGCCGTGGCCGAGATCAAGCAGGGACAACTTTCAGCTACAGAGTTATCTTTTCGGGTGTAAGATCTGCGACGTCTAGTTTTTACATTCCTCGTTTGTGTATGTCGATAAAGATTATCAGACTGTTATAAACAAGATAAAACTCGAAAACATGGAGACGGTGTCAAAAAAATACAGGTGCGCCTCAATTGACATCGGCGTCAAAAACCTGGCGCTTTGTGTGATCGAGTTTCTTGAACGAGGTGACGGCACGTTCTCGTTCAACCTTGTCCACGTGGAGCGCGTCGCGATCGGCCGAAGTAGTGATACGATCCACGTCCTCGCCAAGAGACTGTTGGCCTTTTACGACACCAATGACGCCCTGACAAACCAACGGCTGGACTTCGTGTTCATCGAGCAACAGCTCTCGCGCGCTGTCAAGAACATTGTGCTGGCGTACAGTACAATGGCGTATTTCGAAACAAGAAACAAGATATGCAGGAATGCCGACGCGAAAGTAGTCTTTGTCTCTCCGACTAAAAAGTTTAAGGCAATCAAGTTCACATTTGCCGCGGACCTCATCGACTCGATCGACTTCGACCGTCGTGGGAGAAACTTGAAGAAACTATCGGTTGACATAGCAACACTCTTGTTCACCTCTTTCCACGTGGAGGTCGGTTTGAGGGCCCTTTCGCAGTACAGGCCCAAGCTCGACGACGTGTCGGACGTTTTTCTTCAAAGCTTTGCTTTCTTCTTGGAAAAATTCTCATCTGAACCCGTGGTGCACGTGCGAGGAGATCGGGCCTCTTTCTCGTTTATTCGAGCCGAGAAGCACGGCCAGTGTAAAGACGCCGATGAAAAGGCATAGGAGGTGACAGTCCTGACGGTCGATCGTGATATGAATCTCGTAGTTGCTGCGAGGTTTTTGCCGAGGGGGTGTTTGCGCGGTACCGAGGGCGGGTTTTACCATTTTCTCTGTTTTGGCTTTTGTATTCACCAACTCCACGCTTCGCATTTGCCGAGCAAAGGTGGTGCCATACGCGTCGCTGAGAAGAAGGGGCATCTGTGAATGGATAGGGTGTTGATTGAACAAAACATTTTTAAAATCGGCGCAATACTTTTTGACAGTCCACTTTCCCCACCCAAAAAGTACCGTAAACTTTCTGCTCGGAAAACCATGCACACCCATCCACTTTCGCCACCTCAGTCTCCGAGCCTCTCATCTTCGCCGATCGCTCACTCCGCCACAACTCTCGAAAACCGAACATGTCTTCTTCGCCCGTGATCCCGACGTCTGTGCAAGAGTTCTTCGCTGGCTCGGGCGGGATCAACGTCCTCGCGTCTCCCATGTTCTTGCGGAAGCACACCGGTAAAAATCGAGTTTTTCTTCCCGTGCACGACATCTACCACGCGGGGAAGGACGCCGGGGGCAACGCCGTGTACACCGTGTACCGAATCCTGGCGAAGGAGTACAAGCACAACACCATCCAGGGGATGCTCTGCGTGTCGTTGATTTCCGGGTACGGCGTGAAGGATGGTGACGCTGGCGGTGGCGAGAAGACGTTGTTCAAAAGACCCAACGACCTCAAGAAGTTGATGACGGAGGCCACGACATCGATCAAACGTAATTCGGTCGTGGTGTTCAAGACCGGAATGGTTGTCAGGCTAGAAGACATCGAGATATTCTGTGATCTCCCCATCATCAACAAGCGAGAGCTCATCGCGAAGCAGAGCGTCGGCGCCGTGTGCAAGCGCGACAGTTACAAGGCCACCAGAGGAGAAGACAACTGGGCGCACGTGAAGCAGGGTGCCCTGATAAAAGACATGGAGGCGTCCGTGCACCAGCTGCTGCTCCCGTACTACAGGCGTTTCCGGGACAACGACGAAGACTCTCAGCACTTTTTCAAGGCCTTTATGGAAGACATAATTCGAACGTGCTCGGCCCACCACAAGAACTTCACGGACTCGGGCGACTTTGATGATCTGCTGAACGGGATTGCCGAGTACAACAAGAAGCGGTCTTTACCGTCATTGCAGACCGAGACGCGTCCGAGGAAGAAATGGGGTGGGAAGTCCGAGGTGGCTGAAGCGAGTGCGTCCAAGTCCAAGTCGAAGTCTGGGTCCGAGGTCAAGTGCGACTCCCAGTCCGCGTCCTCGCATGGGTCCGTGTCTCCTTCCAACCCCGAGCAAACGTCTTCCAAGAGGGACCCCGTCAAGGAGGCGTTGAAGAATGTACCGAGGGAGAAAATAGCTTCGATCATTTTTTAAAAGAAGAGTCGAAGAGTGTTACAAAAATTTAAAAATATTTGTCTCTTGTGTGTATCATCGGGTGTTGTCGAGTGCAGAATGTCGAGGTTTTCCGATTTCAGCCTGTACAAGAGAACCGACGAGCTTCTTCGTCCGGCAGAGAAAGATCTCCGCGACCGTTTTTACTCGTCCGAAAACATTCGACTGATTTACAAAAAGGCCTTGTCGGACATCATCGCTGGTGTGTCGTACTCGCACGTGATGACCACGATGGACGCGGTGTTTCGACTCGCGATTACAAAAACAGAAGAATTGCCGGACGTGTCTGACATGAACGCCGGTGTTCTTCGGAAGATACAAACTGATACCGCTAGGGTGAACGCGAGCCAGAAGCGATACACCGAGCGAGTCTTTAGCAAGAACAACCTTCCGACCAACTTCCTCCCGAGGCCGTCGTACCGCTCTACTATCGATGACGGCAACGGTGACGAAGAAGACAACACAATCGAGCTTCTGCGGAGATAAAATGTTTGTTGGGTGTTACAGTAACGGCCAGCTCGCATGCCCAAAAAAAAACCCGCCCGTTCTTCGAGGGAGGAAGGAAGTAGCGACTCGACCTGCAATATTTCTCCGTTGCACGTTCTCAGCACGTTGAAAATGATCGGGGCTTCTCCTTCAAAAGTTGCCAGCGTCAAGACAAAATCTGATATGTGCCACCACATCTCTCGAGCTCTTGGCCTCAACTGCTTGCGGGACTGGAAGTTCAAGGCCTTCTTGGGGGCGGGTGTCTACGGCAGCATATTTAGCGTGAGAAGTAAGAGCGGTGCGGTTCGGGCGGCCAAGATCGTCGGCGTCAACCCGGCTCCCGAGGTCAGGGCTCAGCGGAAGCTGGCGGACATCGGCATCGCGCCCAGGTTGTACGACTCGTGCAAGCTCTCCGGCAACGTTTGGGTAATGATTATGGAAAAGATCGATGGAACGCTCCAAGATTTGGTCGGGGGTACGAAAAGTCTAAGCAGGCGGCGGCTGGATTCTGTTTTTCGCGAGGTTGTGGCACTTGTAGAAAAAATGGAAGGCGCCGGTGTGTGTCACGGGGACCTGTCTCTCGATAACGTGGGGTACGTGACGCGTCCGGACGGACGACTTAGGTTGGTGCTGATTGATTTCGGGTGGAGCGGGCACCACGTCCCGATGTTCGACATGACGAGTCTTGCACAGTCTCTTCTTTTCACCAAGAACGAGGTAAATCGAAACTACCTTTACGACAAGACCCACCAGTACCTGCTGAAGAAACACAAGTTTCGCATTCCAGGATCGACCGACGGATTCGATTCCTATTTCAAAGACATGCAAAAGTCGTACGTCACCAACGTGAAACGACTGTGACGTCACAGTCACCCGTCGGAGGGCAGCGTCATCGAAGGCGTCGTCTGCACGGCGTTGGTGTTGACTCCGAATATGGAGGCTGGCATTGACGACGCCCCTGGTCCTCGCATCGTTTTCCTCCTGGGCTTGCTGGTGTCGTTCGCGCCGTCGTTGGATTGGTTTGGCGCCGGCGACTGGTGGTTGGCATTTCTGGGGGGCGGTGCGGATCGAGGAGTTGGGAAGCTGCTGGCGACCGGCGTACTCTTGTTACGGTTGAGCATCCCCATCATGCTCATGACGGAGGACATGGGACTAACGCTCGACTTTTTCTTTTCGGAACCGCCTCCGCCCCGTCCGCCACCGATAGCGTTTCCAGCGTGGTGGAAAATGGCGGCCGACATGAAGGTGAATAGGATCTGCATCTCCGGTCCGACGGAGGATCTCCCTGAATACTTGTGGTGGATTTGTTCGAAGCAGTCGTCGTAGTCGTCCAGGTTCAGCATCATGCTCTCCGAGAAGCCATCGAGCCTCAGATTGAAGGGATTGAAGTACGAATTTCCCGTCTCGACCAGCGTGGTGATGGTGACGAGAACACGCCTCATGATTTTGATGGACTTCTTGGAGTTGCTCTCCCTCTGCATGCGGTAGCATTCGTACCTGATCTCGTCTATGTCGTCTTTGACGTCCCACTCCTTGGTGGCTGTGAACCCGTTCTTGCTCAAATTGATGATGCGCGTGAGCATCTCGACTTTCTCGTGAAGCAGTTCTTCTTTCCTTTTCTTTTTCTCACGAGCCACTTTTGTTCCCGATTTAGCTCTCGGGGAGTACTTGCCGGATGATCCAGAAGATGCGTAGGACACATCGCCACTAGACTTTGACGAACGCGACGTCACCGTTGACATCGACGATGAGTTGGTAGACGAGGTGGACCGCGACGACGCTATCGATGATGAGGAGGGGGACGTGGATGTGACAGAAGAGGAGGAGGAGACGGAGGCGTTGTAACCTACCTTCTTTTTCTTCTTCATCTGGTCGCCTTTGGATTTCTTGGGCTTGCCGCTTTCCTTGTTCTGGAAACTGTTTCCTTTCTTCGACCTCCCGATCGAGTCCATCTGTCCAACGGGACCCGTCTTCAGGGAATTGACCAGTGTACCAAAGAGCTGAGAGTTGGTGTCGGGCTTCGCCACGGGGGGTGGTGGTGCAAGCGTTTGCCCTGGAGAAGGGGATATATTCTGTTTCTTATTCTTGTTCGACGTACCGTTGGTTTGTTTCGGTCGCGTTGGCGTTTTGGTGCCGAGCTTTTTAGTATTTTTCTTCTTGGTTCCTACCGATCCGACGAAACCAATCGGTGGGCGAGGAAAACTCGAGGCATCTCCGCCGGTGATGGTCTTCATGGACTTCATGGCCTGCATGATGCCCTCTTCATTCGGTGGTGCCAACATCTGATCCTTGAAATTGAATAAAAGTTAGTTAATTGAAGCCTAAATTATAATTTCAGCTTTCTCAACGCGACGAATCCGTGTGTGTCTGGAGCTTCTCCCTCATCTTCTTCATACCTCCGAGTGCCCCGACTACCACGAGGTTATTTTCACGATACTTCTGAATGTCGGTCAATCTCTTCTTTATTTCCTCGTTGTTGCTGGTCTGGATAGAAGTCAGGTTGTTGATTTCACTTTCAATCAGGTCGAGAGTGTAAATGTATGTCCCCTTTCTTGTCTGATCCCTCGTTGCTGTAGTGGCGGCGTCGGCGTTGGCGGTGGTGCGCGACGTGAATATTTCAGACATTGGGATCAGAGGGGCGTGGTTGCCGGAGGTGTTGTCGGACGACATCGTTGGTTGTCTCTTGAATCTGTTGTATTCTATATCAAGACAAAATATATTGGTTTGTTTCAACGCAATAAAAACTTTTCTATCTACTTTGTAAGGACGACGTCATTCGCCGTTGCTCATTTGCAACGAATGGACGACAACGATGGCATTGCCAACAAACCTCCGGCGACGGAAGGGTTTCATCGTCTGACGAAGAGAGTCAGGAGAAATCTGAAGCACACTCGAACAGATGCAAAATTTCTGAAGAAGATGAATGCCTCGTTTCCGGACGTCACGTGCTCGATCGACCACTTTGTAGACATCTCTGATCATCAGCGCGCCAACCCGTCCGACGCCAGCGATCACGTGGGTCATATCGTGACCGGCGCCGACGCCGACAACGACGCCTACGAGGACGACGACGACGATACCACAATGGTACCGGATGTAAGAGGAGGTCCTGTCAACTGCCTGTCGAAAGAGTGGATCTGCCAAGTTTGTAACAAGGAATTAGTCTATATCCGCAAGGATGCGGCGCGTATCTGTCCGGATTGCGGTCTGTCGCATCCGTACCAGGAGATGACGAGAGAGGACTGTATACGTCAGGGGTATGTCACCCACACTACTTACATGTACAAGCGGATCAATCACTTCAAGACATGGCTCAAGCGTACTCAGGGCAAGGAAACGACCGCTGTCGACAGCGACGTCGTCGGCAGCGTCCGCCTCGAGCTGAAGAAGCAGCGCGTGGACGATGTCACGACGGTCACGCATGTCAAGGTCAGAGAGATATTGAAGAAGCTTCGGTTGAACAAGCACTACAACAACTGCGTCCAGATCACTTCAATCATCACGGGAATAACACCGCCGCAGATGACAAACGAGCAGGAGATGGCCCTTCTCCAGATGTTCGACGTCATACAGGAGCCGTTCCAAGAAATCATACAGAGCGAACCTCGTCAGAACATGCTGTCGTACTCCTTCTTGATTCACAAGTTTTTAGAAATCATGTCGTGGGACGAATACCTTCCGTACTTTCCACTACTTCGCTCCGTCGACAAGATTCAGTACCAGGATTGGATCTGGAGGAAGCTTTGTACCAAGGTCGGTTTCCAGTACATCAAATCGACAATGTAGAACTATTTTTTCGACGCCGAGGCCTGTGTCATCCATGGCCACGTTTCCGGCCCGCCGTCGTTCTCTTCGATGATGGACTCTTTGATGGCGGGGTACACGCGTCTCTTCATGTGATCGGCGAAATGACGTCCGCCGTGGAACCATGTATGTTTTGATTCCTCTGTGGCCGCAGCGCGACATCGTTCTTTGTAGTCGGTGAAGTTGTGGAGCCAATGCATGGTGGCACATTCTCTGGCGACCTTGGCGCCGGTCCACTCGGGTGATGTTTGGCCGCTGATGAAACAAGAACACAGTCTGCTGTCGTATCGTAGCAGCAAGTTCAACTTTCTTAACTCTTCTTCCAGCTCCTTTTTCTTGTCGGCTCGCTGCAACCGAAAATCGTGCATCTCGTTAAATTGTTGCAAAAATTGGTTCGTGTCTGCAATAATTTTAAATTATATTATATATACGAAAGAATGGACGACGCGGTCACCGGTGCCGGCGCTCACCAGACGGGCAAAAGAGTGATGACACCGGCCATCGAAAACATGACCGTTAAGGAGGAGAGAGCATGCCTTTCTGAGATCCGTAAGCTGGGTCCAGAGATCGATCATCAGCACGTGCTGGCCAATGGGTGGACAACGGGAAGGTTTGCGTTAATGTACGTGACGGGCCAGCATGTAAAAAGGAAGACAAAAAACAAAAAAACGGCTCCTCTATCATCGATCGATCGATCGATCGCAAATAATGAATCTACATCGTGATCGTAACGTGACGGCGACTCCTAGAGTTCTGAAACAAGGCATCCATAATCTTCTCCAGGAACGAGGCTGTGGTGTACATGGCGTCGGCCGAGGCCTTGTCGACGGATCCCATTGACACGGCTACCGAGTACAGTCTTGTCTCTCTTTCGGCCTGCGTCTTGGTCTGACCTTGCCATACGACGGCAAGATGGAAGTTCCACGACGACCTCTCGGACTCGTAGGAGAAAACTTTCTCGGATTTAATCTTAACCCATTTGTACGAAGAGTCGTGGTACGTTCTTGACGTGTAGTCCAGATTCTCTCTCCGGACCTTCTGGATACTAAAATTAAACTTTTTACACTTCGTCGACCCATGTATTGTCTGTAAGACGTGCTCCTTGAAAACGAGTGTCCGCTGTCCTCTGTTGGTGTCGGAGACGATGATGTCGCTGACGGGGTGCCGAATGGTGTACTCGACGCCGCTGTTCCATGTGCTTACAGATTTCCATGTCGTAGAAGACTTCATGTGGTTGTGAATGTCTACGAATGTGGCGTTGTCGATGAAGAACTCTCCCCTGACTCGGATAGTTTCGTCGAGGTCTTCAAACAAAGACGACGCTCGGGAGACACAGTTTTCGTCGGTCGCTCCCTTGTAGTACAAGATTGACGGGCCTGTTTCACCCATAGCACACGCCGCGGATCAGGTACGACCGGGAAACTTTTTTTTGTTTGGAGGCTTGTGTCTCAGGCAGATCGAGTTTTTGTGTAGCGCTGTGGTTATTTATATTCATAATAGGTTTACGGAAAACTATGACGAGGTGGGATTGTGACGTAAAGCTCTGGCGAGGCGTGCCTTGCTCTTTCCCCGCCTTTCACGGATGGCCGGCTCCAATGTTCGACATCGTCCTTTCGTCGACCGCTTCTCTCAGATACACGTGCTGTCCATCGTGTCTCAGGTGGGTGCCGGAAACACCGTGGTATCACGACTGCATGAAGCATGTTGTTTCGGTTCCGACCACCACCACCACCACCACCACCAGATCAGTCGCGGCCGCCATCACCGCCAGGACCAAAACCGCCGAGTTGGTCAACATCGACACGTGTGGCTCCACTCTCTCGAACGATTCAGAATCTGAAGACGGGCCAAGATCACCGGTCTACGTCATTTCGACCGAGGAAAACTACAAAAATAACAGATGCAACCTTTGTCAGGATCTCTTTCGTTTGCAGTTCCTCCACGACATTGAAGACTGGGTATTTATGGATTGTGTCGAGCACGAAGGGTCGCTCGTTCACGAATGTTGCAGAGATATTGTGCTTGGTTGACCTGTACATTTTACAATGTCGTTACTCGGATGAACCTATATGATGAAAAAAAATATTTTGTGTTATGAAAGGTCGTGAGAAGCAGAATGTCTTCGACCCAAGAAGGTACCACTTTGATTCTCGCGAGCGTAGCCGTATGTCTCCTCATCTACGTTATGAAACTCGAGTTTGACGGGCCTCGTGCTTACCCCCGTGTCGCGGGACTTGTCGGTGCGGTGAAGAGTGCCGTGGGTGCAAGCAGTGAGACAGACTGTTCCACCATCAACCCTGGGCACGCCGACTGGGCGAAATGCGCACAAGGATCCGCCATGGGCCGAGTGCCGACAAAAGACCCCTCATCTGTGTTGAGAAACACCACCCTCGACTTCGTGAGCGACTCGATCAATTCCCAGGGACTCGGTGTGGGACGCCTTCAGGACGACTTCGTGAACGAACAGTATGCGAACAACAGTCTCGGCGCTCCTCGGCCCGGTGGGATGCGAATCAACAAGTCCAACCTAAAGAACAACTCTTTCTTTTCCGCGGGCACGCAGAATGCCACAAAGCTCGTGACTTCGGGTATCAGCGACGGTGGGGCCGAGGCCTTTCCGTTTTTGAGAAAGAGTGACGGCGGGCGCGAAAAGTCCGACTCGTTCACACGCGCAAATGCATCGGGCGGTGTCCCCGGCACGGAAGCAGTCGGGATGGGGATGAAGATTTCCGAGCTGAAGAAACCAACTGTTTGGTCGGGTGGGGGCGTAAGCGATGGGGATGGACGTGGTATCAGTTCTTTCCGGTCCCAGGTGAACAAGAAGCTGGGCGTGGCTCCGTTCGAGGACGAGGGTGCTGAGTTCAATCCATTTGCAGGGACCACGACAGCCAGCCTCGGGGCAGGCCTCAAGATAAGCGAGGCGTACAAGGCTCCGCAGCTTGGTATGGGATCAAAGATTGACGAAGCTTATGGAAGCCTGGGCGCGGCCGTGTCTCCATTTTCGTCGGATGTTGGTGTGTCCCCCGGAGAAATATCGGCAGCAACGGCGTCTTTGTCGGACATCAACATTGTACAGAGCAAACCGGGTGGCCACATTGACCGTTTCATTCGTCCATAGTTTGTTTACAACATTAGAATCAAGGAGTGGGGCGCATGGTGCCATTCCGATCTGTTGAGGAAGAATGCGCTCCATCCAAAGTAGAAAACGTACGGCAGATGACGATATCAAATCAATTCAACGTGTTTCGAACATTGGCATGACCCCAACGACGGTAACAGTTCCAGAAACACCGAGCACACCGATTGTGGTGTGGGAACATTCCAAGATTTCTAACAGCTCCGTCGACAGTCTCAGATACCATCTCCAATGGCCTCTTTCGTGCGACAAGCGTTGTCACAACTGTGCCCATTACTTCGAAGGCGTACCCGTTCCTCTGCCAGTGAGTAGAGACGACCTTCGCCAGGTATACTTTTGCGAAGGGAAGTTTTGTTCGTGGCAATGTGCAAAGTCATTTAACATGCGCGAGACGTCGCCGGCGGGCAAAGGCAATCGAAACATGTACATCGCCGTCTTGGCATACAAGACATGGATAAAATTGAAGCACCTTGTCCTCGACGACGTCTGCCGTGAAAAGATGAGAACATACTGCAACTACAGGATTGACCCTGCTCCTCCCAGGGCCACCCTCGTGGAGTTTGGAGGGACCGTCGCCATCGAAGAGTACCGCAAGAATTTCTGCGGGATCGTGCCGCCGTCTGAGATGATAAAAGAGATGGACCCAAAGTTGAACCTTCGTCTGATGGCCGTCCTCCCTTTCATCGACACAGACTCCGATGGTTCGGCACCCAGAGTCACGAAGAAGTCTGTTCAACTCATCGAGCCGATGCGATTTTCATCTGGGACCAAGCGCATTGAGACAAACCGTGTTCAAGAGTTCAACAACTCTTTTGTGGATAGACTGAAGCGAGCCAAGGTCGACCCGGCCATCATGCGTCGGAAAAAGAAACCGGAGTTTTCAAACACACTTCTGTCTTCCATGGGTATTGAAATCAAGAAAAGGTCAAAGTGATTCTGCTGAGTTGTCCGCATTTGCACACACGACTGATTCGCCACGCAGGGCCTTTCTGGGCTGGACGGCGTACTGAGAGTAGTTTTTGTCCTCCGAGCGGGCCTCGCGTTCCCTTCTGTTGGTCCTACCGTACTTGTGAGCTGGTTGTCTGTGTTGTGGTTCTCGACGCATCGGAGGCGGCAGCGGCATCGGCATCGGCGTCACCATCGGCGCCACCATCGGCGTCAACATCGGCGTTTGCGGCGTCTGCATCGGCGTCTGCGTCGGCGTCTGCATCAGCCTCTGCGCATGCCTCGATCCTCCTGTGCCCATCATCCGACGGACTTCAGCCTCTCTTTTACGAACTTCTTGTTCTCGCTTGCCGAGGAGTGCCTCTCTGGACGAGAGAGCCATCCACCTCTTCTCGATCTCGGCGAACTCGTCTCTGGCCGAGCGAAAGTTCAAGTCATTCATTGGTAGGAATCATGACATCAATAAACATATTATTTCACACGGCCTTGACGAACAGGCACAAAATTACGAGAAAAATGTTTTCCTATGGGGAACATCGAGCACGTGGCTGCGATGGACGGAAATTTCGGTGGACGCGGTGTGACACTCGTTAATGGGACCTCGGCCACAGGGGGAGAGTCCTTTTTCACCCTTATTAACGGGTCTAGGGCGTGGCGGTTCAGAATTCCTTCTGCGCAAGAGAGCTTTGAAAACGCCCTGGTCCTCGAGGTCAAGCAAGGAACAAATTGGTATCCAGCCCAACACTTCGTGGTCACGGATGACTGAGTTGTTGGTCGCGACCTTTGCGGATGCTCAGTGTCTTTTCACTATTGTCGAGGAGCGTCTTCAAGCGAGACTCGAATACGTATTCGTATAGCTTGATGCAAAAGAACGTGTAGGCCATGTATATAATGACGAGTCCGTACACCGAGACCACGAAGGCCTCAAACTTCCGGCGAATTAGTTCTTCGCATGCGAAGATGGATTGATCGGAAGACGACCAGAAGAGAGCATCGATGTTCGTCAGCTCGTAGCAAATATTTTCTTCGCTCAAACCTTCCCACAGATAAATAAATCGTGGCCCCCTTCTGTAGAGAGTCTTTAGTGGCCACTTGATACACTCCCATAAAATCTCCTTCAGCTGACTGATCATTTCTTCTTCTAACGCTAAACTCTCATAATATTCGTGTCAATGTACGCTACATCCAATCAATGAACCAATCAATGCATCAACACTTCTGTCTTTTATTAAAGAAGCTAGTAATCTCTCTCCTCCCGTGGTTCGAGTTCGAAGTCCTCCTCTGAGCGTCTACGAACAAGCTCGCGGGTGACTCGATCACGTGCTGCAGCAGGTCAACCATGGGGTTTCGAAGCTGGTGGTCTATGTAGTACAGGAAGTCAGGCTTGCATCTCCCGATGTTCACCATGCGGGGGTCTTCCGCCCTGGAGCTGATGTCCCCCCTGCCGGTCGTGATGACATAGGGGATCCTTTCCCCCAAGGTAGGGGGGTCCCAGTCGACGATGTCGTACTTGACGAACGACATGTACCTTTCGCCCAACCGGTGAGCGTTACCGATCCCGGCCGAAATGAGCCCGATGGTGGTCGAGTATTGGTCGTCCTTCAAGACGGTCTCGACGTCGTCATACAGCTGGCGCAGCGACCTCACCGCGTACGCCTCGGCCTTGAAGGGGCTCGTCGCGTCCCCCTTGATGGATACAATCATGTCTTGCATCGGTATGTCTTTCCCAGCTCGTGCCGACAGGTACGTCCGGAGGTTGTTCATGTTGGACCACGTCCGAGACAGCAGGGTGTCGTCGTAACCACCGGGAGTCTCGTACGCTTCTTTGACGTACTCGCGAAAGACGGCCTGCTCCTTGGTGCGCTCCAGCACCTTGAGAGCAAGCGTGGCATGCGGAGATGGCGTCTTGTAGACCCACTGCTTCAACTCTTTTCTGATCGTCAGGTCCTCGATGGAGATGTCGCCTCTCTCCAGCCTGAGCAGCGTTTCCGTGACGTGACTCCTGACGGCCCTCCTCCCGTCCGTTACGCCCACGTCCATCAGCATGTGGATGGCCTCCGAGGCGCATCTCCCCACGAACGGGGCGTTGTCGCGTCTGACAGTGACCAATCCTTTCATGGTCATGGAGGGTGGTCCCTCCACCGTCTCCCACGACAGACCAGCGTATCGTTTCTTGGACACTAATAGATATTTGAAGTAGATGTTCTCGAACTCGAGGAGGATCGGGTGGCCAAACATGTTCGAGATTTCCTTCGAAACCTTCTTGCCCATCTCGAAGCAGTACCGCATCTTGTCTCGAAGGTCGTGTATTTTCCTGTGCTCGGGGAAGATGACCATGACCGAGTCCGTGTCGCCGTAGATGACGTTGCACCCGTGCTCCGTCTCGGCATACTCCTTGGTTCGCTTGATCATGTCTCGACCGGTTGAGGTGACGGCAGCGGCTATCTCGACGAGGGGGAGCATGCCGTTGTTGACGGTGCCGGTAAAGCCGTAGATTGAGTTCATCGTCACCTTCTGAGCCTTCTGCTTCGAGTCCAGCAGCGAGTACGCGAACGGGTCTTTCTCCGACTTCATCAGCTTCTTGGTGGCTTTCCTCTCCTCGCCCAAGACCTCTTCCAGCTCGCAGAGAATGCTCTTGGACTCTGGGCGGTGCGCGAAGGTGGCGTTGACCCCGTCGGAGATCTCGTGATCTTCGTACACGACTCCCTCGATTCCTCGAAACTTGTCTTCCTTCACAATCGTGGTGTAACACAGCTGCTTCAGCCGCATGATGCTCGGGTACAGCGACGCGAAGTCCATCGTCACGACGGGATCCTTTTCGTAAAAGCCTTTCTTGGCGTCGATGACAGACGCACCTTTGTACCCCTCGTTCTGAACCTGCTTCCCATCGGCCATGAACTTCTTCTTGGCCGGTGTGTAGTTGCAGACGAACTCTCCATGTGTCCGGTTCAGTATCAGACTCATGCACTTGATCTGCTGGCCTCTCCCGACGATGTAGGTGAGTGGGACGGTGCACAGCTTCGCCATTGCCGTCGCGTCGTACACCTCTTTGATCTTATCCAGCAACTTGAGAACGAGGCCGCTGTCCTGGTAGCAGTACTTGGCGATGATGCCGAGCTTGTGCGGATCCTTCGACGTGCACGCCTTGACGATGTCCTTGTAGGTGACGTCGTCTTTCTTGCCACCGAAGAACTTCTCGCACACGGCGTTCAGCTTGTAGCTAGAGAGTTTCTGGGACCTTCTCATCACCATGAAGAGATCTATCTCCACGCGACCCGGGATGATGATTTGCTTCAGCTCGTTCTTCCCCAGGGCGGCGCTCTGCAGAGTCTTGACTTCGAGATCGCAGGCCAGATCCTTGATGAAACTCAGTTTCTTGAACCCACTCATGCCGTACTTCTCGGCCCTTTTGTAGAGAAACGCCGAGTCGAACTTGAACGTGTTGTAGCCGCACAGAATGTTGCACCCGCGCTCGATTAAGATCTCCCTGAACTTGTCCAACAGATCCAGCTCGTTCTCGACGACCAAGATGGGGGTCCCGTCAATAGACTCCGTTGCGCCCACGCAGATCACGACGCCGTCCGTGTAAGCTTCCACGGCATGACCGTCGCCGCCGACGCCGCCGGACTCCTCGCCCAGCCTCGCGAAAATCATAGACACCTGGAAAATGTAGTCGTCGTTCGTGTTCAAGCCCGAAGTCTCCAGATCGTACGAGCAGATTGTCATCGGCGGTGGCTTCCGGTCCGAGATTGTGTCGTCGTCGTCGTCGTCGTCGTTGTCTCCGAGGGGCCGAATGTTCTTGAAGTCCACGACAAACTCTTTGGCGCAATGCGTCTTCCTCGCCTTGTCGGCAACCTGCACATAGTTCTCCATCCTGAAGTACGAAGACGGACGGACGCCGCTGGCGTGGAAGAACTTCAGGACCGAGTCGACGCTCTTGGATTCGTACACGCACATCCCGGGGTACTTGTTCAGGTCGACCGACATGCCCGGAGCGGGTTCTCTCGTACCACAGAGCTCATCGAGGTGCTTGCGGACCACGTACAACGCGATCGTTCCGGTAAACTCCATGAGGATGTAGGGAAACAGACTTCCGTCCGAGAATCCGATCAGTCTTTTCCTCTTTACCAAGGATACCCTGAACACGCTCCTGAACCACTTCTCCCGCTTGAATTTCTCGATGTAGTTCATCCTCACACATTCCTCCGTGATGTCAAAGTCGAATCCCACGTACAGGTAAGTCTTGAAGTTTTTCACGCTCACAAAAACATTCGTGCCGTCTGCTTCCATCGTGAAAAGCTGCATCACGGGGTCCGTAAACGAAGCACTGTCGTCGCGGATGTCGTGCAAGTAAAGGTCCATCTTTTTGCACGGTTGCCCCACTTCTTCGAATGTGTGTGATCAGCTCTGAGGCCACGACCAGTTGTTTCTCGATCTGTTTGTTACGAGTTCACTTTCGGATATGACCAAACTCGCGTGGGTAATTTTGACGCATGGTTGCAAAAACCTGTGCAGACGTGGGTGGTAAAAAGGATGATATTTGTTGCCGTTGTCGGTGGAACTGAGCTTGCGGCTTGAGCTGGTACTGGTATCCCGTCGTCTGTGTGGGCACGCCCATCGAAGCGTGAAATACTTTTTCCGCAGTAAATGTTTTGAGGTTTTCCTGGTGCTTGTCCCACTGCTTCTGCCACATGGTGCCATCTGCATTGCACTCGCTCTTCATGTAGTCCGGGCAGAACCCGGAGGTGTACATGGGGTTAGGGTAGTACCCGTCGAGAGTTTGGGAGCACACCAGATCGCACAACTCCTCGTCTCCGATGTCGGACATGCTTTGGTCGTAGTAGACAAGGAGGATGTTATATTATCAGCACTACATTTTTATTTCGTGTTTGTGTCAAAAAAAAAATTTGAATTACAAGCCTTTGTTGGAATCAAGACAAGTTATCTCTAAGAACATGGTAAAGTCCACCCCGACAAAGTCGTATTTCGTGCCATCTTCGTTGAAGAACTGAAACCTTATTTTGTTCAACCTCTTGAGTACACTGTTGAACTCGTGTGAGCCGACGGCAGTGTCCTTGTTCAAGAAATTGACCAGGTCTGCGCCGGAATGGAGCTGAATTCTTCCGAAGAACCACGCATTTGACAGAGAGGGTATGTGGATCGATCCAATGTCTTGATTATCAACCACCGCACGACATAGAACCATTCTCCTCGCTCGACTCAGATCGAATCGGTCGGTTGAGATGTAGGTCGTGGGGATCAGAGTGTCTGCATTAATCGGAGAAAGTTTTGAGACACCGTCGCTGAACAAGTAGGACGCGGGGTAGTCGAAACTCACAGCGACCAGAGCACCGTCCACCGACACAACCCTTGCCGAAAGATGAGCGAATTCCGGTGAGTCAAAGCCTCCCCTGAAAACTATGGCGTCTCCTGTGGACAGAGACGTTGCCGGCGAACCAGTCGTCAGCGTCAGCTCGACCGAACTGTTTTGCACGGCTGAAAGGGTGATCTCTCCGACTTCCCACTCCATAGACGGCTGGGACTCTTTTGCGATTTTTCCCCGACTGCGTCGAGTCGCCCACAGCGCGCTTCTGTTGACGTATAACTCCGTGTGCGTTTCGTCGTGCACGACTGCGACGGTGCATACCATATCGTTCATGAAGCCAGGGATTCCTGATAGTTTTACGCGGTCCCCGGCGGAGAGGAACGGTCCGAAGTTAGTCACCACCATGACCGAGGCGTTGAGCAGAGTGTCGGTGCCATTGAAAGGGGATCCGATGGACAGCACTTCGAAAAAAGAACCTCCGTGCACATCAGACTGTCCGTACCCCAGAATCCTGGACACCGAGTTGTCTGCAGAGTAAGGCACCAGCTTGGAAAGCGACGCGTTGACAGTGCTCCAGTCGACATCGGAGAAGTCGCCAAGAACTCTAACTTTGTTGTCCGTTTTGTCTTCGAGAATTTCGACAACCTGCACGTCTCTGTCTGAGTAGGTGTACGGCTGGAACACGAGGAGAGCCCCGGGCGAAAATACTTGTTTGGACGGCGCAAAATAGGACAGAATGGCCTCTGTGTCGGAGCTGACAGTGATGGAAGAAAGCGTCACGGTCTCGGTCGATGCATGAACGGTGTACTCGTATTCGCCCGACGACACAATCCCAACCTTTCCGAACAAGAGAGATGTGGTAAAGTTGTAGTCATTCCCCATGCCCCTGTCTCCGTTGAACATGTTGGGGCATTCGGTGGAGAGCGTGAGCGAAGTACAGAGGTTTTGGATCGAGTAACCCCCGGTGGAGGAACGAAAGGAGTAAAAGTAATACTCGTCCTCTCCCCACTTTTCGCTGATGTAAAAGTTGTTGGTGGTTTTGTCGATGGCGTATCTCGTGTGAGGTATCTCAAAGTTGAGGATCTTCATACCGAGCACGTTGGACTGCTCGTCGAATACGAGCTCGGAATCGGCCGAATCGGGGTACCGCGCCTTGTTCCTGTCGGATGACGACAGGTTCAGATATTTTCGGTGAACGCCGTCTGTGCGAGACAAAGATGTGTCGAGCTCGGAGCTTCTGTTGACCGACATGGCTTCAGGAATACAGTATATTGCGATGAATACATTTTTTTGTCACAATCAAGCGCACACCACAAACTGCGACGCAGAGTTGTTGTCTTTCTTCGCCCTTTTACGCAGAGACTCTTCCTTCTCAAACGCAACTTCTTCCGCGGAAAACAATCCCTTCACTAGGTGTTTAGAGCTCTTGTTGCTGTTCTTCCGAGACATCTTTTTGGACGTCTTTCGAATGGCACGGATCTCTCTTTCCATTTTTTCCCGGCTACGTGAGTTAAATCTCCGACCATCGATGCGACCAATTTTTTTCTTTTCCTCCTCGATCTTTGCGTGTACCTTGCCGAGAGTCATGGCAAGCAGGGTGCTGTAACGTTCGCCTACTGATCGACAACATTAAATTTTACAATCAATAAACGCCATTTGTTAACTCCGCGGAACTTCGACTTGGTGCATGTTGTACGGTGCGTACGGGCTCTGTGGCTGCAGCGCGGCTCTGTTGTGCTCGAGGGCTCTTTCTCGTTCACTAAAAACTGGTGGCGCCCCGATTAAGTTGTGGGGATCGTACACGTTGTGCCCGCCGGCGAGGGCGGGACCGGGTTCGGTCATCGAACCAGTGATCGGGTGAGGATACTGATTGTTCGGGTCGGTGGGGTGTGGGTTTTGTGGCACAACGGCCGTCGCGAAAGGATCGACGTATGGGGCGTAAGGACTGATGTAGGGACTGTACACACTGTACGGACTGTATGTGGTGGGGAACGGGCCGTAGGGACTGTAGTAGGGGTTCATGTAGTAGGACGACGAAGGGTCTGGCGCTCCACCCGTAGTCGAGGACGACGACGGCGCCGCCCCGGCATCGAAAGACGACGACGGAGCGGCTCCCGGTGCATACGACGACGAGTCATCGGTCAGCGAAGACATGACGGAGGCCATCAACAGAGGATTCATGGCGCCCATGGGATTTCCCACGGCAGCCACTGTTCCGGGTGCCATTGGCATGGCGGGCGTTAATGGCTGCAAGAGAGGTGTGAAAGGGTTTGGGCCTAGTGTGGCGGGTACAGGAGGCTGCGCGACCGGCGTACCGAACATGCCTGCAAACATGTCTGGGTTGAACGGTTTCATGTTGAATGGGTCGTGCTTGTTGTATCCGAACGGAGGAGGAGGGCCGTAGACTTCCTCTCCGGTGACGTGGTGAGGGAACATGTTCGCCGGGTCCATGCTGTTGTAGAACATGGAGGAATCTAATTCCCCCATGTTTGCACTGCTGCCCCCGCTTGTTTGAGCAGAATCCATGGATTCGATTTGGTTATACATTTGGTCAAGATAATAAATCGTGAGATGATGTAATGACTGGACATACATGTACGAAAAAAAATGTTTGCGACATGGTGTGTTCAGTGCCGGGTGACAAATTGCTGATGACGCTTTCGTATCGCCTGTTCAAGAGAGGGGGACATGCGGAGACGCGAAAGCATAAGAAACAGAACGCCGAATCGGATGCGTTGTTGGAAAATGGAAATGACTTGGTGCGCGCGAGAACACAATTTCTACGCAACTTCTCTCACCAGATCGACACCGACGTGATCCACCGGCTCACACGCAGCTCTTCCAAGTTCCGAGAAATCACAGACAAAACAACCATCCCAGATTTCGTGTCGACTGTTTTTGATGTCGGCGAGGAGTACGGAGTCGTGCTTTCGAACGTCCTAAGGTATTGCGAGTGCGTCGGAGGCAAGTTCAAGACCGTCGACGGACCGATGCTGATACGAAACGTTGTTGCGGACGCGAACACGGACGCGAAGCAAAAGATGCTACGCGTTTCAAACACACCTCCTCTGGTGAATGTCGACATTACTCACGACGTGCCCATTTCAGAAATGATCGGGGACGGTCCCGTCATCAAGGAGTGTCTTGAGGAATTAGTATTCAACGGCCTTCGCCACGACAACCACGCACACGTCTCCGTGCACGTGTCCTCCACAGGCCGTGACCCGTGTCACATTACCTTCACGGTGGAGAACAAAGGGATACAGATTCCCGACGACGACCTGGTCGACATTTTCACACCCTTTCACAGTATCCACAGAGGCATCGTTCACGGGTCTGGCCTGGGCCTGGGTCTGGCTAGGTGCAAGCGCCTGGCTCGTGAACTCGGAGGCGGTCTACACGTCCAGAACGGGCGTGTGACTCGATTTTCTCTCTCGATTCCGATCAAGCACCGTGCACCCATAGAGTTACCGCATCAAGCGATGGCCGTGACTTTCGGTAGGCGGTCGAGCGAAACCCTAGCTACGACGAACGTGCACGAGGAGTCCGACATCTTCCAGGGCGACCAAATTTCAGCCGACGCGGAAAAGCCTTCGGTCTTGGTCGTGGACGATTCCGCCATTGCCAGACGCCAGTTTCAGAAAATGTTACAATACGTCGACGTCGACGTCGACGTGTGCGAAGGGCCTCTCAGGTGTTTGGAGATGATCAAAGTCAAGGCGTACGATATCGTGTGTCTAGACATAATCATGCCGGTGATGTCCGGAGTCACCTGCGCCTATCAAGTACGCGAAGGAGACACGGACAACAAGAGTTCTCCGATCATCATCATCACCGCGGACAACTCCATTGAGACGAGACAGCTATGTGCGTGCATACCGAATAGCACGGTGCTCGAGAAACCCGCGAAGCGTAACGTTCTTTTTAGAACAATCATGTCATCCATGGCAGGCTTGCCACAAAAAGAGTGGATCAGAAGAGCGTGGCGTAAAAAAAACGGTGATTATCTTCTGTGAATGTTGTCCGATAAGAAAACGCGAGATTGAACTCCACCGACGTCTTAATTGTTGTCGTCAGAAATGTTGCTTGTGGCCGACAAGATTTTCCTGTGGATCGTGCTTCTCTGCTCTTCTCCGTTGTTGTGTTTCGTAGCCGTCGTCTCGGCGGACCTTGTGGCACCGGTGGTCTTCTTGGTCGTGGTGTACGTGGCGCTGAGCATTCGCTTGGTGGCATCCGACTGCATTTTAATTAAATCAGTAGGGTACGGAGTCGCGTCGGCGCCGATCCTGTTGGCCGTTCGCGTCCAAAATGACGACACCGTGGGTCGAAAAGTACCGCCCTACCGATTTCGATGAAGTAGTCGGTAACTCCAGAGTCGTGCAAATGCTGACCAACCTTCTCGACAAAGACGTGTCGATTCCCAATTTGTTGATATGTGGACCGTCCGGTTCCGGCAAGACTACCTGCGTCGACATCTTGTGTGACACAATCATTCGTGATAATCCTAAAGCCAACTTCCTGCGGTCGAGTTCGTTCGAGGAAAGAGGCATCGATTACGTGAGAAGCACCGTCAAGAATTTCGCAAAGGAGCGCTTCACCAACGAACACGATTCCAACCTTCGTTCAAGGCCGAGCAAGGTCGTGGTTCTCGACGAGGCCGACTCCATTGCCCCGGGAGCCTTTCAGGCCCTGCGGAGAATTATGGAGGCCTTCTCCAACACTACGCGGTTCGTCATCGTCTGCAACAACTCTACGAAGATCATCGAGCCGATTCAGAGCAGGTGTGCCATCCTGAGGTTTTCAAAGGTGGAAGAAACCGCCATGTGCTCAAGAATGGAGCAGATTTGTGACATGGCCGGCGTTGAGTACGACGTCGGCGGGATAAGAGCGTTGGCGTGTGTCGCGGACGGCGATGTACGTTCCGCCATCAACAGTCTCAGTTCGACGGTGTCGGCATTCGACAGCGTTACGGAAAAAAACGTCTTTCGCACGTGCGACTCGCCGCAACCGGTGAAGATCGAGGAAATACTCGACCTTCTTCGAAGCAAGGCAAACTACACGAGGGCCTGCCTAAAACTGAAGGATGTTGTTGATGATGGTTACCATTTTTCGGATATCGTTTCCACGTTCTTCAGTGCATCGGCGCATACACCCGCCGACGGAGGACACGTGCGTCTCGAGCTTGCCAAGGTCATCGGTTTGACACAGGCCAGGGTGTTGAACGGTGCTTCGTCGTACCTTCAGCTCGCGGCCATGCTGTGGGGCATCGCCGAAGTTTTGAGTGGGAAACAGGAGATATTTTCCGCTCCCCCGACGACTTCCGGGAACGCTAAATGATGCGTAATTTGACTTTTTATGTTTGTTTTATGTATTAAACTTGAAATCCGTCGTGGCCCGCCAATGTCTCTCGTCGGAAAAATCGTTGCCCCGAGTTTGATTGTAGGTATGTCCGCAGTTGCCCTGTTTCAGCAAAGAGAATCGCTCTCCAACTCAAGTAAGCAGGCTTTGGTCAAAGGCTCCGTTTCTCTGACGGCATGCATTCTATTGCAAGTCGCCGTCATTCGCAGATCGGCGATGGGCGGAAGGCCGTCCAACATCCATGGCGTTCTGGCGCTCCTTTATCCTTTGCTATTCGTGGTGTCCATGAGCCTGACCTTCATGCTATACCGCGACGTCCCTCCGAGCGTAGCGTTTGCGTTTTTTGCTGGGCCCTCGAGACTGGGAGCTTCGGGGAATCAACCCGTCTATCAATACCGCCTTACCGACGTCATCGATCGCGTACGAGGGATTGTCGCCGACAGGATGAAAACCAGCTCGAACGACTTTCGGGAACTCTGAATGTTCCGTAATTTAACTTTTTATGTTTGTCGAGTTTAACAAAACCTCATGAATTTCTTGACGGATATCGGAGCCAACTTGATACAAGGTGGACTGGCAGTCGCATCGGGCAAGTCCGTCGGCGGTGTCGCTAAACAGATGGTCACTCGGAAACACACCCGCAAGCTCGAGTCGTACTTCATGCAGGCCGCCGACGCCTACTCTTCGGGGTACAACACGTTCAGTGCTCCAAGCATCACCAAATTTGGAGTCTCTGCGATCGTGGCATTGGCGGCGTGGACGACCGTCGTCCTCTTGCAAAAATCTAAAACCAACGGCGACGACGGTGTCGTGGTGACGGAATCACCCAAAGTCGAGGCCACTGCGATGGCGGGCACGGCTGCCTTTGTCGCGGCGTTCTTTTCGGTCATGGCCTTCGACGTGATGCGGAGACAGAAGACTTTTTCGAATTTTACGGGAACGAACATGATCTTGCAGCACGCCATGTTCTTCGCGATTCCGTTTGCCGCCTTGTCTGCCGGCCTGGCGGTGGCCTCTCCGCTTGATTTGAAGAAGAGCGTCCTCGCAGCCACTTTCATTGCCGTTGGTGTTGTCGTCCTGGCTAAAAAGTTCTATTTCGTCTTCAAACAGAACGATCTCGAGAAAGAGGTGTTTACGCAGATTGCGAACGTCTTGGACGCTTGCCAGGCTCCGAACAAGGCCGGCTGCAGCCACAAGCACGCTGGATACCTGGAGGCGTTCTCTAACATGGTCAAGCCTTACATGGATCAGATTAATTACTTTCTACCGTCACCGCTCGACGCTTCTGAGGTCGCGCGAGACATTGCTTCGAGGCAGTTTTTTGACACGCTTCGGAATCGTGTTTAAACACGTTCCAAGATTCGGATTCTCGCAAAAAAACACTCCGGTCGTGGAAATCTCCTTGTCGTTCACGGGAGGTGGGCAGACGGGCCCGGGTGGCACCAACTCTTCTCTTGGCGTGGTTGTGCTCGTGGTAGACGACGATCTCGTGCTTCCCCACGCAAAGTTGGTCGACGTCATGAACATTTTTGTCACGGCAACGACCGATAGGAAGGGCATGCAGATCTTGTTCAAGAAAAGCCCCACTACCATCTGTTTCCATTCGGGAACGATGCAACCGATCCAAACGAAGGCGTAGACGTACGGAAGAAGAATGACGAGCGATAGAAACAGGACATTGACGATGGAGAAACCATCAAGGAGGATCCAGAAGCAAAAGTAGGAAATGAATCGAAACGGTGTCGAGAAAACGCGAGCGATGTCGAACAGCGTCGACGCGCGGACGTACACAGGGATGTTGCGGGAGTAGAGCACGACGAGAGAGTTGAAGAAAGAGTTCGACGACCATCGTCTTCGCTGGTTGATGAATGACGCCGGGTCCAGAGGTGGCTCTGTGTACACGTGCGCACGCCAGTTCATCTGTAGCCTTGACCCCTGCCTGAGAAGCAGGGTCGTGTACCGCCGATCGGTTCCCTGCATCCGCGTGACTGCTTGCAACAGGCTGCTCTCGTTCGGCGGAAGGTTGCCGTACTTTTCGATGGCAGCTTTCGAACGAGGTCCCACCCTGATCATATTGGAGCATCCCGGAAGACATACCGTGGAGTTCATCAGGCTCTCGGTCATCCTTCGGACCATAATCGAAAAGAAGTACTGGAAGTCCTGCATGAACACGAACCCCTTTGCTGTGCACGAAGCGTTTTCTCTGGCGTGTGCCCTCAGCAGACCGGAGACACCGTCAAGCTCAGTGTCATCTCGGAAAGACTTGAGCATCTCGTTCAAACAGTTTTCGTCAGACACGGTGTCGCCATCGGTGTGATAGATGAAGTCGACGCGGGGCACACCGATGGCCTCTATTTCGGGTATATCCGTGGTGATGAATTTTTCGCCGATGATGAGCGAGTCCTTCTTGCCCGAGTTGTGTTGTTTGAATGACAAAATGACGGTCGTGTTGTTGAATCGACCCATCCGGTAAACTAGCTTGGCGTCTTGCTTGCTTTTCCAGTTCTGGTACGATCGCTCTTCGCCCCTCCCGGGATCCCAAGCACCCACCAGATCAACGACCGAGTTGAAGAGGTCCGTGTTGTTTTCGGTCAGTCCGTCAAAGAGAAGTAGTACCACCACCTTTGTGTTTGCCGATAGGTTTTGCGTGGTCAAGCCGTTTAGGTTTTTCTGTAACATCGATGGTTCTTCGTTGTGCACAGGGACCAGGCAGCATATCGTGGTCCGGCGCTGTTCGTCGGCAGCGATGTCCGGACAAGACCTCAAAATCTTTTTCAGGTTAAACACCTGATATACCACACTGAACACGTCTCTGGCGTGCCCGCCGACGACAAAAAGAGCCACGAACAGGTAGCCGTAGCGAAACGTCAGCAACAGCATCGCAAGCAGGACGTTGAAGACGACGTAACTGGCGAACAACAAGTTTTTTTTCAGGCGTAGGATGACGTTGTTCATGTTTTTGGATGAATTTAGGACAAGTTGGCCTTGGAACACGTTACTTAATCACGACAAACATTTTTTTACTTGGTCGACGACGGCCGATGATTTCGTTTCGTGAGTCAGTCCCTTCTGATCGGAGTATCTCAGGACAAAGTCTGCCATGTTTGTTTCTCCCGCGGTGGATTTGAGGAGTATGCAGTTGGGCAGCACGCAGTGTCCACCGATGACGTTTTTGCCGTCCTCGTTCTCAGGGACGGGTGTTAACACGGGCCGGCAGACATTGGGCTTCCCGAGGGCCGTGTAGCCGGAGTTGTACCCCGTCTGCCAACGGGTAAACACTTTTGAAAAGTCTACGCCGTATGCGTCACACATCCGCGACACGTCTGTTATGGCGGCGATGCTGACACCGTACAGCGTGGTCGAGACCACTTTTGCCAGCTCGGACTCCTTCGCTCGACACAGGACAGGTTTCATCCCCAGAGATTTGACATGGTCCGTCAGTCGATCGGTCACCGACTCGTCTTTGAAAAACATGTCGCTGACGCCGACGTACTTCTCGAACGCCATTAAACCCTCGGTGAGGTTGGGATGGACGCCTCGGACGGGCGAGTGGGCGCAGACTACGTGCGGCAAATCGTTCTGCAATAGATCGGTGCACCCCACCCCGATTGTCGATTGGATTATCAAGACACAGCCAGTGCACAAGTCCAGGTCTTTGAGAGTGGAGACGAATTTGTCGTACCCGTGGAAGGGTATGCATACATTTACAATTTCACATGCAGATAGACTGCGACACAGGCCCTGGAACGGATCCCGGACGACAATGTCCTCGAAACCAGCCTGTTCGTAGACCTTGAGGAGAGACGACCCAATTTCCCCGTTCCCCAAAAGCCCAACCGAATGCATTATCGTCTTTCTTGTCTTTCTTTTGATGACACGTACACACAAAAAAAACTCAATTTATGTCGACGAGAATGACACTGGCGTCATCTGCGAAATGTCAGCTTCAGAGATGTCCATGGAGTCCGCGGCGTACGATGTGATTTTCGGAGCGGTAACGTTGCCATCGGACACGATACCTTCCCATTGCACAATGATCCGCCGAAGAAAGTCTCCTTTTTGGTTGGCATTGTTTTTTACGGCACCGTTGCCGTACACCCCAAGCATGTCTGAAATCACCGCCCGGACGGCTGGGTCTGGGAATCGTGCGAGCGCGGCAAAGGTGTTGTCGGCCAAGTTGTGTTCGTCGTTTCTGGCGTGAACGTCCCCCGGCCTAGTGCCGAGAAAAGCGTCCAGCAGACTGACGGCCAGAGCATAGATGTCGTGCGTGCTGTCGACCACGGGATTTGGCATGGGCATGTACCCAGGCGTCCCACTGAACCTTTTTTTGTGCATGAACTTCGCACACGTGGACGCGAGTCCCACGTCACCGAGAGCGGCCTTCGTGATGCTTCCCGTCGCGTCGGTGTTGACGAGGATGTTGTCGGGCTTTATGTCACCGTGGACGACGCACTTGCCGTGAAGGTGCATGTACGCAATCCCTCTCATGCAATCTCTTCCGACCACCGCCACGTCGTCGAGCGTGCGGAGTTTTTTCGCGCTGCCCTTGTACATGTCCATCACAATGTACTCCGAGTTGAACGCAACCATGCATACGATGTTGGGGTGGCTGAGATTTTTGAGAATTCCAATCTCTCCCAACAGTTCCTCCTTCGCCTGTCGACGGACTTCCTTCATCTGGTTCTTCCCGGTCAAGAGCTCCTTGACAGCAACGGGTGCGCTGCAATAGAGCGCCCTCTTGACGTTGCCGAAAGCCCCTCTTCCTAGAAACTCTTGTTCTGGATATGGCCATCGCTTCAACTCGGCGACGTTCATTATTGTGACACTAACTGACTATACCGGACACAAGGTACGAGCATTTTATTTTTGTTCAGCACTCTTTTCGCAAATCACATAAACTCGCAGATCCGATTGACTACACTCTTCGGCAGCAACAATAAGCTTGTCGCAAACGCGCTTTCGTACGGTCCGGCAAGCTCCATGTACGCGCGCTTGATCGGAAGCGACCTTCGCCAGTTCCCCTCGCCGTTCCAGAATTGGTTGAGGTGTGTGCCCATCTGGGCAACGGTGCCGCCCATCTCCATGTACTTGATGGAAATTTCTACATCGCGGGGGAACACGGCGTCTCTGTCGTACAGCTTGCACCCGTACGCCGTCCATATGTGCTGCATCATGTCGGGCGAGGTGCAGTGACAGTAAGGCCTCGTCAGATCGAATACCGACCCGCCTTGCTCCACACAAAAGTCGAGAGCCTCGGTGCTCGATGAACGAATGGCAGAAGACACGCTCGTCTTAGCGTTTATGGGGACTTTGTGACGAACGCAGTTGCGCAGAATATCTACTCTACCCGTTTCCCACGCGGTGAACACCACGGGCTTGGTCAAAAGCTCCTTGGCATCCAAGACGTGGACGATGTTGTTGTCGTCGGCCGTGGCCATCATGTAGATTCGTAAGAATCGAAAGACACGACTGTCGTTGCTGAGCACCATCGACCGAACTTCGCGTACCGCGTCGTCGCATAGCACGACCATTCATTTCCTTCGCGCACTGTTTGCAAACAAAATATTTGCACAAAAATATAAAATGTTGTCCAATCAACATCAAACATCAAACCATGGAGAACGCATCGCCTAACCTTTACGACGCCATCGGTGTGGGCGTGGACGCTTCTTCTGACAAAATCAAGAAGAAGACACGCAAGCTCATCCGCGAGGTCAAGGAATCCGACAAAAACAACTCGGCCAAGAACGAGCTCATTCGTTTCTTCAAAAGCGCACGAGAGACTCTGTGTGACGCCCGCGCGAGACGAGAGTACGATAGCTCGATCGGGATCGATACCGTCGGCAGTGACAACGGTGTTGATTCCGAATTTTCCAACACCGAGTCAATGATCCCGTTCGCGACAACGCAGCCCTTCCGTCAGCCGTTCGGTGCGCTAGGTGCTTTCGGTAGTCTCGGTAGTCTCGGCGACCTCCTTCGTCCCCTCGAGTCTTCTTCATCATCACCATCGTCAATGTCGTCGGCGTCGGCGGCGTTGGCAGGATTTCTCGGGACGGGCATTGAAGATATGTTTTCGTCAAGTATTATACCGGAGGAGCTGTCGTCTTCGGCCGGCGGTCGGTCTTTGAAATCGGGAACGTTTCATATATTGGAATACACCAAGGTCAGAAACCCCGATGGGGGTTTCGACGAGTTCGGGTTCACGCGTCAGGGCGACACGAGAAACGATCGTGTCACGGAGAAACGATTCGAGCGCAAATCTTGAACATTGATGTTAACACCAAACAAATTAGATTTTAAATGATGCGAGGATGAAGACATCTCCGATGCCAGATGCCTTCTCTTCCCAACCCGACTGCTACAACAAGACGGTCACGAAAAAGACCAAAACGATCAAGACGGACGGGGAAGGAATCATACAACGAAAGGGACGACTGTCGGTATGAACGACCCGTCGAGAGCGCCGCGTCCGCCGTGACGGACGAGGAGAGGGCCTTTTTTTTCGAGTGGGCCACAAAAAGAAATTTGGAGAAACAGTACGTAGTTTTATCAATCACTTACTGGATGCGAGTCCGGTCAAAAATATGGACCTGTTTTTTGCAGCGCCCGAAAGAGCTGTACATGATAGTGTGCATCCACATAGCACTCAAGTGGCTCGGGTACGACGAGGTGATGAAATGCAACTTTGTCAAAGACTTGCGGGAGATCGCGCCGACTACCAAGGAGGTGCATCAGGAAATGGAGTTCTTGATCTTGAGCGAACTTGGCTGGGATTTACAGTGATTGATTTTGATTTGATTACGACGTTGTGTCTCCGTTGCAGAAAATCTTGGTGTTTGATTTTGATGTGGTCACCACAATTGGCATTTTTTCTTGGTATCGACCAAGGGGGTCGAGGAACGTCAAGACGTTTTTCTCGAGGCACGGGTCGTCTTCAACGCTGGCGTAAAAGTCGCGTCGGAGTCCAGCGGACTCCTTGGCCTCCGGTCCGTACAGCATCCTGCCGTTGTCCTCGACAAAGTTGGCTCGGATGATGCGAGGGACGCTCAGACCCCGCCGGACAGCGGTCGTTGATGCGTACGGCGGGAAACGGAAGGCCTGTGACAGCTTGCACTTGTACCTCGCGGTGAACACCTCCGATGGGTACCTCTTTATCACATTGCTGTGTCCGCGATAACGGATACGCGTGACCACGGTGGCCTCGTGGTCCTGGTCCTTGAGGCGGAGGAGCTCGAGCAACAAGTTGATTGGAGTCTCGATACGCACCCCGTCGCCGAAGGCCCATATTTCTGAAAGAATGGTGGTGATGTCGTGGTCCGTGACGTTGTCGCCGCCGATGACCGTCGACACCGCCTGCAGAATCTGGATCGATGCGTGCCCAGCCGAAGTGTCCTGGTGGGCTCGTTCGGCATCAACCCTGAGCAAGGCGTCCAGGACTTTCACCAAAGGGGTCGCCAGCCTGGTCCTCTTCTCCCAGACGTACGCGGACCGAAGGGCCGCGGCATACCTTGTTGCCCTGGCGAGCGCGAAGGCGGTGATCACAATGGCATCGGAAACGACTCGCGAAAGCACGTTGCGCACAGGAGACGGAAGGCATTTCGTTCCAAAATAGTAGATCCCGACGGCGAGAATCGGAGCGTAAACCAGAAACATTTTTGGAATTCTTTGAATGGAGTTGACATTTTAAAGTTTGCATTCCGGACGTGTTTGACGCAATTAAATATTGTGTCTGAAGGTAAAGGTAGATCAGTCGTCAGTCGATGAACGATCGACGGGTGCTTGATGAAATTGTGGGGGTCGGGACAAGCAGCGCGATATCTGGGCCATGGCGATTGACCGTGTGGGATTCTTCGACCTCCGGGAAAATCTATGTCTTTAGCGAGGAGCATGCCAACAAGGGTTCCTGTCCTGAGAACCGACACTTTTCTGCTCTCGCATCCGAGATTCTTCGGAAGACGAGACGTGTGCACGTGTTGGTGGAGAATTTTATTCACGCAAACAACATTGAGACCCCCAAGACGGGTTCCAATACCTCGATAGAGGAAGCGTGCTCGCCCGTCGATGTCGGCATCCTCAACAACCTGAGAAACTGCCTCGAGGTGATGAGGATCAACTCTCGGCACTGTCCCGATGGGTGTGACAAACGCATACACTTCATCGATCCTCGCGTAGACTTGGTATCGGTTCTCCCGGACGGAAAACTGTTTGAGGCAATATCACACTACGCCCACTTCAAGGCGTCTCAGAACCAGTTCGATGAGGCCGTGTTGACGATATTCGAGTCCATTGTTCACCCTCTCTCGAGTCTCTTGCCAGACAGGAAAAATCTCAGGGGAAGGCTCGTGGGGACGTTTGACACATTCCGGAGTAGAATGACGAACGCCCAGAGGGTCACGTTCGACAAGATATGGGCCAGGGATATAACGGGGGGTATCGTAGACATTAACTCCAGGTACATTAGGCTGAACGAGACATACTCGTCGAAGACCAAGGGTCCCCCATCGCTCAGCGGCTTCCTCACAGAGGTAGAAGAAATGAAGCAGGTTTACAAACGCTACACCAACAAATTTATGGACATCTGGCTCCTTGCTCACATCTTCATGATCCAAAACATGGCAGATTGTAACGGAATGGTGATGTACCTAGGGTCTCTTCACGGCCTTGAGATAGAAAAACATCTCAGTCTTCATGGCTTTCGCAAACTGTACCACACGGAAAGCCAAAACTTAGAGTCATGCCTTCTCTTGAGATAAAATTGGCTTAGTTGAACTCTTGTTCGTCCTCGTCCTCGTCTCCCTCTTCTTCCTCGGCGTCTTCGCTTCCCTCCCCTTCGTCTTCGGCGGAAGAAGGCGACCTCTTGCGCTTGCCGTCGGACGACCCGGTGTCGTCACCGTCGCCGTCGCCGTCGCCGTCACCGTCACCGTCACCGTCACCGTCTTCCTTTTTGGTGTCTTGGAAGTCGTCCATGTCCGTGAACTGAAACTCCGCCTCCTTGGCCTTTGGCTCGACCAGAACAAACTTAACGATCCAAGAAATGCCAATCATCATGGGAGTACACCACACATACGAAGCCTCTGCGATCACGCTAGCAAGGCATCCGCCTTTGAGCTCCGATGGGGAGACGGGGGTCTTGTCCTTTCGGAAAACGACAATTTTCATGTCCATGGCTTCGTTGACGTCGTCCGACGAAGGGTTCTTGCCCTCCTGGAGCGGAATCTTCCCTTGGAATGTCGGGGGGTACTTGTCGTTCGTCGATGGCTTGACCGAGGGCTGGAAGACGGCGTCAATCTTGCTCGGATCCATGGCCTTTTGCCAGAGGTCTGACTTGTTTTCAGCCGCGAGCTCCTTGACTCTCTTGTCCACGCCGTTGAGAAACCTGAAGAACCGCCGAAGCTTGCCGTCATCAGATGGGTCGTCGCCCATCCCCTGGAACGACAGCGCGATCTTGGAAGAACACTGCCCGTTCTCCTCGTTCCTCCTGATCTCGGTGTTCCACGGGATCGTCATCGCCGGAGTCTCCGCAACCAGGCGTCGTCCGTTGGTTCCCACCAGGGTCGCAAACTTCATCCCGTTCTTTCCCGGACGAATTCCGTCGAACTTGAGCGATGCAAAGTCAACATCGGGAAACGTCTTGTAGGTGAGGTTCGTGTTCATCCTGCCGGCCATGTTGCTTGGAAGATGAATTGTTTTAGAAATGGGGGAGAGGATGAATTGTGACAGATGGGGGCCGGTGCGTCTCTCCAAATCTTTCCCGTAAAAAACCGATTGTTAGTGGTAAATAACTTTTTGCGGACCTTGCCCCATGGGGGACTTATCTGCAGAGTAGGATGCTCACGGGTTTTGAGAATGCTTCTTTTTTACAGAGTGTAACCAAGTTCAAGGAATGCTTGGAGGATGGGGTCGATCACTCCACTCGAGACTTCCTCGGACGCACGCCAATCTTCGGCCTTCGATTCTGCGCCAAGGCTTCGGTGGACGACTTCGTTGACGTCCTGTGCGCATTCATGAGATTCGGTGCGGATATCAATCACGTTGATTCTTTAGGCGACACGCTTCTTCTCGTGTCGCAGAATGACAACCTTGGTACCGCCCTCGTCCGCGTCGGCGCTCACATCAGCTACGAACTTCAGGACTACAGCAAGAGAGGCCTGGCCAATGCGGCCATGTACGGGTGCACGCGCACGATTGATGAGATGGTGCGGTCTCGTCTTCACCTACCGGATCGGATACGACAGTCACAATTCGATTCTTGCCTTGACCAAGCCGCCAAGGTTCTGGCGTACAATCCGGCCATGGGTGACATGACCGGTATCGTCAAGCTCATCGTTGACTACGGCGCCAACCCGAACACTTGGAACACTCTGCACTACAGCGTCAAACGCAACCACGTGCTCGTACAGACGCTCATTTCTCTAGGGGCCAGATGCCACACACTTGCGTGGGATTTTTCCAGAGGAGTCAAGAACACGCCTCTGCACCGCATCGTGGACATCGTCTCTCTGAGCGTGTTTGAGGCGCTGGTACAGCCCGACACCGACTTCAACGTTCGAGATAGCTCGGGAGCCACTCCGCTGATGGCCATGATGAAAACCCTCTTGCACCCGGACGGAGCCATGCTAGACAAAATGAACTGGTTGATCGAGCGTGGTGCGTCGTGCCTACCTGTTGACAAAAGCGGAAAAAGAGTATCGGCGATGATTCGTAGCACGTACCCACCATTCAAAACCATGATCTCGGCCAGGATTAGAGAAGAGAACTGGCTCAAGCGCAGGAAGATATTGTTGCTGAGGCGTCGGCTTGTTGTTGGCATGCACAGGAAGAGATGCAGGCACGGTACGCCCACGTTGGTCGAGAAGGTCGCAAGTTTCCCGATCGAAGGTGTGTTCCGGCACGTTGTGACGTTCTTGTAAAATGCAAAATTATAATGTTTGCTTATAGTAAAGAAAGAGTGTAATGTCAATTCTCAGAGCCGTTTCTTTCTTGGCCACTGCCTTCGTTTGCGCCGGACAAACCAAAATCGATCCTACTGGGATCTGTCAAGGGACGTGCACGCGGTCTTGTACCGATTTTACTGACGCTGCTACCTGCTTGCTCATGGGGTGCCAAGCGGTCTTTCCGGCACACAGCGTGGGCAAAATATGTTCCTGTCAATCCTCCATGAAAGACTGTGCTGAGTTAAACACGCAGTTTGAATGTGAGCATCTCGCCAATTGCGAATGGACACACTATGAAGACGCCGATGACATTGTAATGCCCGAGTGCCCTCCCGAGCAAAGCGATGTTACATCGACATCGGCATCGGACAAGGATTCTTCAACGCAGCCACCGTCGCCTACCGATGACGACTCGTATGGTGACCGAGGGTTGGTGATTCATTCCTCTACGGACGACGCGAGTGTCGCGCCGACGCCCGCAGCAACATCGTCGAAAGACGACAAGCATGATGCGTTGACACCACCTCCCGCCGCAGAGTCGGGTGATGATGATACCATAACACCTGCTCCGGCCTCGGCCTCGTCCGACGAACCCTCTCCTTCGCCCGTCACAGACTCGGGTGATGATGATACCGTAACACCTGCCCCGGCGTCGGCCTCGTCGGACGAACCCTCTCCTTCTCCCGTCACAGACTCGGGTGATGATGATACCGTAACACCTGCTCCGGCCTCGGCCTCGTCCGACGAACCCTCTCCTTCGCCCGTCACAGACTCGGGTGATGATGATACCGTAACACCTGCTCCGGCCTCGGCCTCGTCCGACGAACCCTATCCTTCGCCCGTCACAGACTCGGGTGATGATGATACCGTAACACCTGCTCCGGCATCGGCCTCGTCCGACGAACCCTCGCCTTCGCCCGTCACAGACTCGGGTGATGATGATACCATAACACCTGCTCCGGCCTCGGCCTCGTCCGACGAACCCTCTCCTTCGCCCGTCACAGACTCGAGTAATGATGATACCATAACACCTGCTCCGGCCTCGGCCTCGTCCGACGAACCCTCTCCTTCGCCCGTCACAGACTCGGGTGATGATGATACCATAACACCTGCTCCGGCCTCGGCCCCGTCCGACGAACCCTCTCCTTCGCCCGTCACAGACTCGAGTGATGATGATACCATAACACCTGCTCCGGCCTCGGCCTTGTCCGAAGAACCCTCTCCTTCGCCCGTCACAGACTCGAGTGATGATGATACCATAACATCTGCTCCGGCCTCGGCGTCGTCCGACGAACCCTCGCCTTCGCCCGTTACAGACTCGGGTGATGATGATACCATAACATCTGCTCCGGCCTCGGCGTCGTCCGACGACCCCTCTCCTTCGCCCGCCACAGACTCGATTGACGGAACCGATGACACGTACACGCCTTCGCCTGCCGCGGACTCGATCGACAAGGGGTCCACACCTTCACCTGCTACAGACTCGAGTGATGACGCGTCGACACCCTCTCCTTCTACCGACTCGAGCGACGGAACCGATGACATGCACACGCCATCGCCTGCCGCGGACTCGATCGACGGAACCGATGAGACGGACACAGACTCGAGTGATGAGGGGTCGACACCCTCTCCTTCTACCGACTCGAGCGACGGAACCAATGACATGCACACGCATTCGCCGGCCACAGACTCGGCCGACAGAACCGACGGAACCGACGAGACGCAAACGCCTACGCCTGCATCAGACTCGCGTGACGATACGAGCGACATGCCAACCGACGATGACCAGCATCGCGACAGAGGATTTGAAATCACACCATCACCTTCCATCGGCCACGAACTGGCGGCGGACGACGACTCGGGCGTTGACAACGACGGTGCGCCTACCCCTTCACCCAGCGGACACAAGCACCAGCGACCGACGTCGTCTCACAGGGACGAGTACTACGACTCCACCACTACCCCGACCCATGGGGACCGCGAGATTGTCTTCGATGACGACGACACGGGTCGGGCTAGCTCGGCGCCTACATTTGCGCCCACCGGATCTCCTACTTCGCTTTCATCCGTCTCTCCAACTACGGGGTCTATGTGGTGGAGTCAAAGTCCACAAGTAACCTCCACGATAGCCTTCGCGCAATCAAGCACGTCGGACGCTAACTGTACGCATACGCACCCGTCTTTAGCGGAATTACTAGTTGTGTTTGGAGTAACCTTGACTTTGATCGGCATCATGGGTCCCTGAGAATTTGAACTGTGAAGAGTGGGATCGTCTCGGTTTGCTATATCGTCAATCAAAATGGTTTCACAACGAGAACGACGCATAGCGTCGATGTGTGTGGTTATATTTGTCGTTTTAGTGTTCACGATCGAGTACTTGTACATTGTGTCGATATGGCGACGCCCGGAGTTTGGGTACAGGGTTTTGATGGCCACACTCCTCGTGTTCACTACTCTTTCGGAGGTGGAAACGGCGTTCGGCGAAGGATTTTTAATTCACGTCCCCAGGGCAAGTGTCGTCGCGCTTGCCGTGGACTCTGCAATTTTGGAGGGAGTCATGTTGTGCAAGAGGAGGGCCTTCGCGAGGAAGATGAGGGTTTACGATGAGCAGATGTTGGCTGAGGATGCATTTGAAGATGAAGCGTGAAAAGCGGAAGATGGTCTTGGAAATTAGCGATTGCTCTTGCTTTTTCATTTCACCAGAGCGCGGAGCTTGGTTGCCTTGGTGATATATAGCTGGCGCTGGGGGTCATTCACATAATCCTCGTAACTAAGAAATCGCGATTCGTCGAGAGAACTGACCATATTCGCCCGGATCTCATCTGTAATACAAATCTGACAGGTTGAAGCTCGTGACTCTATCCCTGCGACGTTTTCTCCTGCGCGGATATACAAATACCCCCTTGAACTCGGACTTTTCAGTGGCCAAGAACTGCTCCAGGAGTTTTTTATCACATAATATTTGCCGTCAAATCCCACTTCTTTTCCGTTCACTTCGTCGGCGTAGCCCACGCAGAGAGCTGCGTGGCCACCGATAAATTTCCCCGATGTATGTGTGTATATCTCGAGCCCTGGAAATTCGTACAAATTGGAGTAAACCATTATCGTGATTACGATGGGCCCGTTCAAAAAAAGCTCTGTGCGCATATTGTTCATATTCTGCTTGATCACCTCCTTGTATTTGGCACTTCCCTCTGTGTACTTGTACGGATCCTCGCATAGAGACCGGAAAGAGCCTCTCTGTATATAGGTCCTTTTTCCTTGTGTCTTGGTTGCATCACATGGAACAATTTTGGTTGTGTTCGCCTGGAGGTATGGGTAGTCTGCATCGGTGGCGATTCCTTTTTCGGCTATGTAGCGATAACAACTTTCAGGAGATCCTCCCTGCGTGCACCCGATATCTCCTCTAACTTCGAAACAACTGATCAGTTCTTGGTATGAGAGTGGTCGCATAATCTTACCACCAGTCCACAGCGATATTCGATCAGTTATCATGTGACAGACGGAAATTGCCCAGCAAGAAGCGCACACTTGCTGATTTATGACTGGTGAAAGTAGATTTTCGCGGTACTTGAGATATTTTGGTAGCTTATTGGAAACATCGGGCATGATAGCAATCGGTATACCGATCGGGCTCAAATGATCTACGGAGGCCGCCTTGACGAACGTATCATAACTTTGCTTAGGCCCCGGCTTCTCCATGCCGGCCGGTAACGACGTGTCCTCCATGATGGCCACCTCAGTCTGTGCATCAATGAGATAGATGACGATCAACAGCGCCACGAAGACAAACCCTATCGTCCGACGAGTAACCATTCTTCTACTTCACCTCAACATTAAGTTTTGACTAAAGAGACATTTCAGAAACATTGTACTTTTCCGCCAAGTGCTTCATCATGCCAGCGGGGATCGGCTGACACGACCTGGCCTCGAGGACGATATCGTGCGAGATCTTAGCCATCTTGGTCTTTTTCACGACGTAGTCCAAGGTCTCCGTGCTTCCTCCGCAGATGGCGAGGATCACAATCTCTCGGGTGAACGTGTACCTCTTCTGGTTGCTGAAGAACTTGGGCACTCCTGTGTAAGCGGCGATAAGCGCCTTGGCGACGTGGAATCCTCTGGAGATGCGGATTTCTTCGTTCTTGAACTCAGTCATGACCCTGTCATATTTTTCAATATTACCCGACTGGATAAGGTTCATGGAGATGAATTCGGGCGTGAAGAACTTGAGGAGCTCGTCCGTGTTGAACTCGGCGCCGGGCGTGTGGAAAGCCTGCTCGGTCTTGGCGAGGTAGGTCATGGCGTTGAAAACGGACTTGCTTTCGCCTTGCGTGAACGCATCGATGTACACGTCGGAGATGATATTGTATCTCTTGTTGGTGTCGAGCACGACCTTGAAAATGTCCCTGTTTCCCGTGGCGAAGGCTTTCTGTGCGATTTGGTGCAGATATTTTAGCGCTATGGGTAGCGGCGTGCGCGACAGAATCCTCTGGAAGTTCTTCTTGTTGTTGGAGGCGAGGACGTCAGAGATGACATTAAACATGTACTCGCCGGGAGTCAGCGAGGACGACGGGATGGATGCGTGCGCTGCGGTTGTGACGGCGAGGTTCTGCATTTGATTGATCATGGTGTTTTCCGTGCTGGCTTCGGCGGCGATGGCGGCGTCGGCTTTATCGCTCGCCGGCATCCTGGGAGGCTGACCATCTTCGTCGTTGTCCTCCGCCTTGGATTTGGATCTGGATTTAGATTTGGATTTGGGTTTGGGTTTGGGTTTTGACACGTTGGTCTCGGATTTTTTGCTGGACTTGCCCTTGGTCCGACCTGTATTCGTCGGCGATTCGAACGTGACCTCGCGCTTGACTGATTCCGAGTTCGAGTTCGATTCCGATTCCGATTCCGATTCCGACGACAAAAGCTCGCTCGCCGACGAGAAAGACTCGGTATCGCCGCAGTCGTCTTCTTCGTCGTCACCATCGTCATCATCACTATCCTCGTCCTCGTCCTCCTCTTCATCGTCCGTGTATTCCTCGTCATCATCGTCATCGTCAACGTTGGTGTCTCCCGCTGACCTCATCATGTTTTGCTGCCTCTCGTGGACTTGCTGTTTCCTCGCTTGCAAAATCTGTTGCTGATGTTGCATGTGCTGCTGTTGTTGCATCCTGTGTTGGTGCTGCATTTGCATCTGGCGCTGCTGCATCTGCTGGTGCTGAAGCATTTGCTGGTGTTGCTGATGCGGATGCTGCTGCATCTGGTGCTGCGGTGAATACATGTAGGGTTGGACGTTGCTCTTGTACATTGAGACTGTGGGTCTGATTGATATATATATATATATACACCTCCAACATTTTATTATTTTACGTTCAAACGCACTTACCTAAATCTTGTCTATCTTCTTTGGCTCGATTTTCTCCATCGATGCCACAGCTTTGCCATCTCGGCAAGAGTGGTCGGCCTTGTACCTGTGTCTCATACACAGCATCAACGAGCACGAGCACAGCTCGCCTTCGTGGATCTTGAGTCGTGCCTTGCAAACATAACACGTTCGCACACTTTTGGTGGCGACAAGTCGTGTGGCAGTCATTTTTTTAGTGTGGTCTATCATTTCTCCGTGCCTATTCTCTGTCTACAAAAAAAATGGGAAAAAGACGTTGTCAAACTAGGTATCAAATAAAAAAAAAAATGTTTACTTATAGTAAAGGGAATTCAAACCAATTTTTTGATACGATGCCGCATGTTACACTCGGTGAGCGCGTTTATGTCAAGGGTACCGATATGTTCGGCGACGTGACCAGGACGACCGTCCTCGGGGTAGAGGCCGTGAGTATCGTCGACGACGAGGGCACCACGAAAGCCTTCTTCGGCACGAATCTCGACACGGGCATTGTCGGAAAGGAGGTTGGGGTGGACGGGACCGGTACGGCGGTCGATGTTCCCGTGGACGTTCGTCAAGAGGGTGTCGCGGTGCTCACGGCACTAAATATTCCTCCGGATCGGCAGAGACTGACGTTCGTGAAATTCATGGGAATGTTTGACCAAGCGACGCGTCGGGGGTACATGGACGAATGGGTCCTGAAAAAAGACGACCCTGCCCAGAGCGCGGCATTCCTTCAGGGCTTGCTGGCCGACTTGGACGACGACGAGGCTTTCATCACAAGACAGGGCAACATGGCCCTTTCGGGAGTGGAAGAAAACGTACGCCAGAAAATGTTCGGGCGTATGCTGACGGTCCTCACCAAGGAGGAGCGCGAGGCCCTCATCATCGAGTACATGACCACCAAGAACCATCCCGACAAGTTGGAAGATTTTCTTCAGAGCATGTACGAACTGCTGATGGACGACGACGACTACATCGCGATGGAAGGGAGGAAGGCGTTCACAAAACTTCGCATCCTGGCCGACAAGCAGACCGAGATTTTCACCAACTTCATGACCACCGTCAGCGCGTGGGACCGCGCCCAGTACGTGGCAGAGTATCGGAAAGTCCGCAAATCCGAGTCGGAGAAGAGTCGTCTCCTACGAAACCTCATTGGTCGTGTCATCGATAACACTCCTTCGCCAGACGCAGATCCCTGATGATTAAGCCTTGATCTCCGCCTTTGTTACGTACGAGTTGGAATTGGAATCGTAAAATTCAAAAACGAGGTGTTGTGAAGATGAATCGTAGGCAATCTTCCACCCCGTTTCCCCCAGATACACAGCTGCGTCCGTGTTTTTCATGTGAAGACCCTGTTGATCGAGCAGTACGTCAGAACCGATAGATAATCCAGTGTCGACCGCGAGGCTTATGTCTTCGCCTATTCGAAGTCCCAACTTATCAACAACAACGGCATTTGCAGCATCTGGACCGTCGGGGTCGCCAACAACCAGACCACCGACTGGCGTGAGGGAAATGTCTCCAATTTCTAACCCCCCTGTCTCTAGAGACACATCCGACGCGAGTCTTAGACTACCAGCGGTGAGGGAAACTTCTCCCATGGTGAGACCGGTGCCATCCAAGATCGTCTGTGCGTCGCCGACAGTGAACGCGGAGGCGGCGGCGATGTTGACACCGATATTCGACATCCAGCTGTCCCCAATGGCGTCGTACAACATGTTTTTGGTTCCCGACTGATCTGTCCCCAGTATGATTCCGCCCTTGTCCAAGTGCCCCAAAGTCGTCGCACCGCTCGCGAGTATCATATCTTTGTCGTCCACCACGACGGAAGTGGTCTCCAGCGCAGTGTGTTCACCCTTAACGTTGAACGATCCCGTAACAGTCACTCCGTCCTCCCCGATGCTGAGAACTGGCACCGAGACACCCGAGGAGTCGTAGACATGCAACTCCAGAGCACCGGTGCTCGTGTTCGGGCCACTTTCCACCGCCCGAAAAGAGGCCAATGAAAACACTCTCCCCTCTTGACTGATTCCGTAAAAGTCGTGATCGAGGGAAACGGGATCTACCCCATCCGACTGACCGACTTGTATGATGTTTTGCACGATTTGGTCCCCTGAAATAGAAGTTGGGTAACGCCTCAGGTCTCTAGCATAGGCAGTCGACATGGAAACCACACGTAATAGTTTTTACTATTGGTATCTATAGACAACATTTAATTGTAGATTTAGCCCGCGTTTGACAATCAACAAAAAAATCACTGGAAAAAATTACTCGAGCTCGTTCTGGACGCGCCTCATG
>JAMASZ010000057.1 GCA_023301585.1 Alphaproteobacteria bacterium
CTGTATCTGTGCATATTTTTATGCTTATGACTATATAAGCAAATAAAAAACCAAATGGAAAGTGCAATTTTCATGTTAAACTCAGCGAATGACTGATTCACAAGCAATAGAGACCATGACACAAGATTTAACGGCTGAGGATATTATTGAATATCTCAAACAAAACCCTAAATTCCTTCAAAAAAATCCTGAAGCTTGTGATTTATTGATTCCGCCTAAAAATGGCGATGCAAAGAATGTTAAGGACTTCCAATCCTTTATGATTGAGCGCCTTAAGACTGATAAAGAAAAAGTCTTGGAAAAAACCCAAGCCTTGGTCGAAAATGCCCGCTCTAACATGAACAACCAGCAGCGTATTCAAGCCGTTGTCTTGCGTTTATTAGAAGCGCGTAACTTCGAAGAGTTTATTCACATCATCACAATGGATTTATCTACAATGCTAGATACGGATATTTCTGTGTTTGTCGTTGAATCAAACGGTAATGATATCCCACATATCTTAACCAACGGTATTCGCGTCCTTCCCGAAGGTACCATTGATGAATGGATGGGCGATAAAAGCGTTATGTTACAATCAAACATAAGCGGTATTGAGCCAATTTACGGTGGCGGCGCAACATTGGTACAATCTCAGGCGCTCCTTCGTATTGATATCTCTATGGACACACCCCCTGCTATTTTAGCCTTCGGCTCACGCGATCCATTGATGTTTGAAGATGGACAAGGCATTGAAATGGTGTCATTCCTAGCACGTGTTGTTGAACGCGCCTTTAGAAGCTGGTTGCAACTTCCCAGTTAACGCTCTTTTTAATTGACATAATAACAAAACATGATATCTTTCGCGCATGGTTAATAACGTGACAGACATGAATGCGCCCTCCTTAGGGGCAACAATTGAGGCAATACTCTTTAAAGATATTGCCCCAGGCGTTCCAACAATATTATTTAAAGACATTGCGCCTAACGTCCCATCTTTTTTACCCGCTGAATTCTTAAGAAAAGCCGCAGCTAACGATGCCAATATAGTTACGCCAGAAATTAAGGCTATTACCCCTGACGTTTCGCAGGCGCGTTATTTTGTTTCACGTGAAACAGACCCTGATAATATGGCTCCTGCGATTGAGGTTTCTGCCACCGCAATCAATGACCGTATTCTTACGCAAAACGTCACGGGTGAGAAAAAAACTGTCATGGTTTTAATTGGTGAAAATCATGCAGCGCCTACAGATAAAGTTTTTACAATTGGTCTGCTTCAGCATTTCATTAAAATGAATCCAGAATTCAAAATTGCAGCAGGAATAGAATACCCACACGATTCAATAGAAAAAATTGCTACTAAACTTTTTTGCGAAAACATAAGACCAGAATGGAGAGGGCAATTATCTTCACTTGATTCAAACGGACAGTTTTCATTACAAGCTTTCATAGGGTACAAACCAACCAAAACGGCACCCGTTTCAACAAACGCTTTATTTAAGTTCTTATTAGATAATCAAGTTTCAACGCGCTTTAATGACGCGTCCAGATTTGATAAAGAAAAAAATGCCAAGGTTGCCTACCTTGACCGTCGCGATCCAGAAACATTGGCGATTATTAAAAAGCATTACCCTGACATGGTTAATCAACGAATACCAAGCACCAAAAATGCAGCAGGGCTTTATGTTAGGGACGCTATGCTGGCACAGCGTTCAATCAGGCACGCAATAGAGAGTGATGCTGATGTGTATTTTCAAGTCGTCGGGAATAACCACGTTGCGCGCGCGGAAGGAACACACTCTTACAGTCAAGGGTTGGTGAAGCAATACCAAGAAGCAGGCTATGATGTGGTTACTATCTTCTCAGGCAACAGTTTGGAAAATATTGATCCTGACGCACACGAAGATTTACTCAACAACGTCATTATTTCAAACACAAATAAAAAAGGCTACTTAGCGGGGCAAAGACAATCAGAAGCGATCGCCTTTAAAAATGCTTGTCAGAAATCTTCGATTGATGTGCCCGTAGTCACCGTAGAAGATGAATGCGATATGTCTTTGAACACTATGTCACAAGCACAAGGCTTCATAGATAAAATGGAACGCTTCACACCAACTCAATTAAAAGTAGCTTAGTTTAAGCCCAGTTATATTCGTTTTTATAAGCATTAAAATGAACATGCTTAGGTGGGTTAATAATTCCCTTGTGGTTTTCACCATTTAAAAAGTACATCCAAACCTCACGATTATCTGCCGTTAAAATTCTCTTACGCAAATAATGACTACTTTCTTCGTTATCAGGATAATACTCTTCTAATTCATCTAATGCCGCTAAACCTTGATGATTAACAGCAAAAACTTGCCCTAAAATAGCACCAGTATTCTCACTGCTAGATTTTGCGGGCATAACAATTGGTGACGTATTTCCCCGCGAAGAAAAGGATGCTGTTTCTTGCATTACAAAGGTATCAGACTTTGTCCTAGATTTTTTATCGATACACTCAAACTCACTTAAAAAATGATGATTACGCTCACCTATTTTTAAAGTGCCATAAACAAAAACCAGTTCTAATCCATTATCTTCCATAGTTTATTTTTACATAGAAAGAAAAGTAACGTAAAGTCATTTAATGATTAGTAATGTCACCTTAGAGCAATGCGCCCCTGACCTCGCCAAAATTTTGCAAGATTGGCAGACATGGTTGAATGTTGAAAAAGGTGTGTCGAAACATACATTTCGTGCCTATTGCGGTGACATGACACGCTTTATAAATTTTATTTCCAACCACCTCGGAAAAGCGCCCTCTATTGACGACATCAGTGGCACCGCCCTCACAGATTTTCGTAGCTGGCTATCGCGCCAAGCAATGGGCGGAGCATCAAGCAATACACGCGCACGCGCCCTATCGAGTATCAAGAACTTCTTAAGCTGGATGGATGAACAAGGCATCGCCCATAACGCCGCCATCAATATTGTTCGCACACCCAAATTAGCACGCAAACTCCCAAAGGCGCTTGATGAAGTTCAAGCGTTTAGATTGCTTGATGATATTTTAGAAGAAGACTGGGTTGCGAGCCGAAACAAAGCGCTCTTTTATTTACTCTGGGGTTGTGGGTTGCGTATTGATGAAGCACTATCTTTGAACCTATCCGATTATCCACGCGAAGGATTTTTACGCGTTAAAGGTAAAGGTAATAAAGAACGCCAAGTTCCTATTCTCAAACAAGTTGAAGGGTCATTACAAAATTACATCAAGGACTGTCCTTACCCCGATACGCCAGAGCGTGCATTATTTTTAGGCGTTAAGGGCAAACGTTTAAACCAAGGTGTTATTCAAAAGGCAATGCGCGATTTACGCGTTCAATTAAACTTACCCGAAACAGCAACGCCGCACGCACTGCGCCATAGCTTTGCGACACATCTTTTGCAAAATGGCGCGAACCTACGTGAAATTCAAGAGTTACTGGGGCATGCAAGCTTGAGTACCACACAACGCTATACCGATGTAAACAAAGAAGAACTTATGCGTATTTACAAAGACGCTCACCCAAGGGCAAAATCATAATGTCATTAAAGTCAAAAATATGTGCTGGTTTAATATTATGCGCGTCCTTCAACAGCCAAGCATTTGCGGATGACATTGAAATTTTTCAAGCGCGCGATATGAATGTTGCCAAAGGAGTAATTGAGCGCGTTACACCCAATTATGATGAGCAATCCCTTCACTTAGAATTTACATTAAAACAAATGTCTCATTTGAGAGACTTAGTTGGACAAAAAATTGAAGGTGTCCTTCTTTATAGTAAGTTAGAAAGAGACTTTAACCAAAACACTTGCCCCATAGTAGATATCGAGCCAGATGATGTAATAATAAATAAAAATTGGGCGGGCGTTCCTAAATATTACAAATTACCAAATTTGTCTCAAACATATGTAGAACAGTTAGAGCAAGCGCGGTGCGCTATTTTGCCAATAGATGATGCCCGCAAATTATAT
>JAMASZ010000058.1 GCA_023301585.1 Alphaproteobacteria bacterium
TTCTTATGCCTATTCCGAATAAGTAAGTTAACATCAGAATCACTTCATCAAACAAAGGATACTTTAATCATGATTAAAACCACTCTACTTGCTACTTTCTTAATGGCATTTGCTTTTATCGCTATTCCAACCGCTCAAGCTTGCGGTGGCGGTAATTGTGCCAAATGTGCAGAAGCGAAAGCTCATTACGACAAAAAAGCTAAAAAAGCTCCTTGTGCAAAATGTGCAGAAGCAAAAGCGCATTACAAAATGACTGGTGAAAAGAAACCTTGCTCAAAATGCGCGGAAGCGAAAGCACACTACAAGGAAAAAGCTACAAAAGCAGTTACACAGAACGAAAAAGGAAGCCTAGTTTTCAAAAGCGGTAGCCCAGTAAAAACAGGCGGAACAAGCTCTTATAACGATTAAAACTTAACCGTTTAAATAACAATTTCGAAAATAGCCTTATCAAATTTGATAGGGCTATTTTTTTGCTTATACTAAATTATGGTTCTAAAACGCGCTCAGCTTCTTTGGGGATATCAGGATTGTTTGCGTCATCTTTATTCCACAAAGCACACCCCAACCAAAACTCTTTTGATAATTGATTATCTAACTCACTAGGCTGTTGCCCAGTTTGTTTGAACTTCTGTGATACATAAAAATTTTCCATGCTCGCAACGTAATGATATTACAAAATTATGTCAAAGTTGCGGTTAAACCTTTTCACACCAAAGTACATCATTGATATCTTCAGCACCGACGCTCAACATAACTAAACGGTCTATGCCCAGTGCAATACCACCACTTTCAGGCAACCCAAATTCCAACGCATCTAAAAAATCTTCATCTATGGGGTATGCTTCCCCATAAAGCTTTCTCTTATGAACCATTTCAGCCTCAAACCGTGCACGTTGCTCCGTCGCATCGGTCAGCTCCGAAAACGCATTGGCTACTTCTACCCCACATATATACAACTCAAAACGCTCCGCAAAGCGTAGGTCATCGTTCTTTTTGCGTGACAGGCTCGCCATGGAGGCAGGGTAGTCATACAAAATTGTCGGCGATGTCATACCCAAATGCGGTTCAATTCGCGCGTCCATCACACGAAAGAACAAATCGTCCCACGCATCATCTTTAGCCGTATGCAGCCCCATGGCTGCTACTGCCGTCCTAAAGCCCTCTGTGTCGTCTAAATACTTGGTGATATCAATACTCGCATAAAGCTCAAACGCCTGCTCTACGCTTAAATATCCCCACTCAATGTGCGGGTTACAAGTCGCACCTTTATATCCATACTTAACTAAGCCAATTTTATTGGCGCATGCGCGTAACAAGCGCTCGCAATCCTTCATAATATCACGGTAATCGGCATTGGCGCGGTACCATTCAACCATTGTGAACTCGCAGGAATGGCGTGGTGAATTCTCCCCATTTCTAAAAACGTGGCAAATCTGGTAAATTTTCTCTGCCCCTGCCACAAGGAGCTTTTTCATCTCAAACTCAGGACTGCTTTGCAGGTATTTAAGAGCTTTATGCTCCAAATCCACACCGCGTAATTCTGTGACGAATCCATGGATATGCGCGTCCATTGTTGGGCATGTTTGCAGGATTGGTGTTTCAACAGCGAGGAAGCCTTGCGTATGAAAAAACTGGCGGATTTCTTGGATTATTGCCTGTCGAGCCAATAAATTATCCTTTTTTTGCCTAAAATTCGCTGGATGCCACCACATTTACTTGCAATTTCTTTTTATAAGGGTTAGAAACACTCCAGAATTTACTTTAGGAGCAGAGATTATGAAAGCAGATATTCACCCAGATTACCATGAAATTAGTGTAGTGCTAACAGATGGTACAGAATATAAAACACAATCAACATACGGTAAGCCAGGCGACGTTATTAAATTAGACGTTGATCCTTTGACACACCCTGCATGGCAAGGTGGTACAGGTCAAGTTATCGAAAAAGGTCAATTGGACAAATTCGAAAACCGTTATGGTTCATTCCTTTCTGCTGGCGTTGGCAAAAAAGAAGAGAAGAAAGAAGAAGCAAAGTCATAAGACTTTCGTCCCTTCTACCAAAAAACAAAGACCTCTATATGAGGTCTTTTTTATTGTCTAAAATCTATGATAAATAGTAGATTCAATATGCTGTCACACAAAGCATGACAAACAAATAACGCTGTATGAGGCAAATAGGAACGGCTAGGTTAATTATCCATCGCGCGGCGGGCTAGTTTTTCTAATTCTTTTTGAACTAGGCGCTCCACCATGTCGTTTAGGTTATCGTCCATCCACTCTTTAAGCATCGGGTTCAATAACTCACGAACAATATCTTCAAGTGTCACACCATCAAATGATGGGCTACGACCAATTGGCATTGTACCAGCTAATTTAGAAATACTGCTAAGTGCTGCCGCTCTTGTTGCGTCAGACAGAATATCAGAGGAAGGTGCCGCAGACGCGATAGTCGGTGCTGGCTCCGCTGGCGCTACATATGGCTCAGGCTCAAACACACCTTCAGGCTCATCAGTTTCAATGTCCTGCATATCAATTTCAAACTCTTCAGGCATTTGAGGAACGTCTTCTTCCTCTGGCTCATCATCCTGAATCATTTGTGTTAACTCCAGAACATCATCTTCTGGTTCTGGCACAGGCTCTGGCTCAGGCGCACTTACTTCTTCCACTGTTTCTTCAACAGCAGGCGCTTCAGCAGCTTGCTCACCACCCTCTTCGTCATCATCAGATATAATCTGACGGATAGACGCTAGAATTTCTTCAATGGACGGTTCTTGTTCTGGTGTATTTTCAGGCATAAATCTAAAGAATCACTGTTAACTTATAATCAAATCAGTTTGTTATATTGACTTATTATTGTCAAAGCTAAACAAGGACTAATTATTTTCTGTCCTCATCTATAATTACTTTTTTCGCTATTTGCGACTAATTTTGAGTTCTTATGTCTAAAGAAGACGGAGTCAGAACCCCTAAAGAGCGTGCCAACGCAAATTGTGCCACAACTTCATTTCGCTTCGCGGCGGTTAAATTTACTTGCGAGTCTAAATATTGTTGATACGCATCAAGCGCATCTAAAACAGTCCGTTCACCAAGCTCAGCCTCATACTGCGTACCCTCCAGGGCAACTGACGCCGCTTTCACTTGCGCTTGCCTTGCAACAATTTCCGCTTCCGCGCTCTTTAAATCCTGCCAATTCGTCTGAACTTCTTGTGCTACCCGATTCTCTGCTGTTTTTACTTCTATCAAACGCTTACTCGCAATCTGCTTTGCTTCCTTCACGCGAGCACGCGCACCCCCCGATTGATATAGCGGGATAGACGCATTCAACCCAACACGGGTTTGGTCTTGCTCATCTAACAAATCTTGGGCATCGTAAGTTTTACTGACCGACCCATTTAACGATACCTGCGGTAGCAATTCACCATAGACTCCAGAAACGCTCTCTTGTGATGCTTCCGTACGATATTTTGCCATTAAAATATCACGGTTATTCGCCTGCGCTGATTGAATGGCATTATCCACACTAACAGGAAGCGTTAAACGTAACGCCGGATATGCCATATCAACTGGCGGCTCTGCTCCAATCACTTCAAAATATTTTGCTTCTGCACTTTTTAATTTTCCATGGGCATTAATAACGTCAGCATTAGCATTGGCAAAACGCGCCTCTGCTTGCGAAACATCGGTACGCGTTAACTCACCAACACGAAAACGGTTATTTGTTTGCTCTAACTGCTTGGCGAGCAATGCTTTGTTATTTTCATTTAAGTCCACGAACGCTTTATGCTGTAACAAATCCATGTAAGCCACTGTTGCATCATAAATAACTTGTTGTTCAAT
>JAMASZ010000059.1 GCA_023301585.1 Alphaproteobacteria bacterium
CCTCCGTCTCAATCGACTCGACTGCAAATAATAATTTCAAAGCAGAAAAACGTAAAAAGGATATAGTCGATAAACCAATTTTAATCGCAGGCAGTTTAGCTGAGGACTTTAGACCCATGCCAATATTACGCGTGCAAAGATTGTCAATGGATCCTGTTCAAAACGCAACAACGCCAGAACAACGTAAAGCGCCGACCGTTCAGCCATAAATTTATCATGCTATAAAAAGTTAAATATGATCTCTTGGTGTCTGCGCCAAGCGTTGTAAAATGTCATCCAACTGATCCAGATGTTTGAATTGAATTGTCATCTTACCTTGATGAACATCTTTCATATCAACCGTAACGTTCATGCCTAACTTGTCAGAAACTTCTTTTTCTAACGCAATCGTGTCCGCGTCTTTTGAAATTTTATTTTTAGGAGCTCCTGATGTTGGGCGTGCATCAATCTTTCTTCCTTGGTCATTGGCAACTAATTTTTCTGTGTCACGAACAGAAAGTTTGTTTTTTACAACTTCATGTACCAATGCTTCTGGTTTATCTGCTTTCAATAATGCTCTTGCATGCCCCGCAGAAATTTTATCTTCAATCAACATTTGTTGAACATTTTCTGGTAGTTGTAAAAGACGAATAATATTTGCAATGTGACTTCGGCTTCGACCAACCGCTTCACCAATTTCATCATGAATATGACCAAAATCGTCCGCTAATCTTTGATAACCACGTGCTTCTTCTATTGCGTTTAAATCTCTACGTTGTAAGTTTTCAACCAACGCAATTTGAAGTGTTTCTTCATCATTTAATTCACGAATAACAACCGGAACCTCATGTAGCTGCGCCTTTTGCGCGGCTCTCCAACGGCGTTCCCCTGCAACAATTTCATATTGCCCCTCTAAAACTTTGTCAGGGCGTACCAAAATCGGTTGAAGCAAGCCATACTTCTTAATCGACTCCGCTAACTCATTAATAGCCGCCGGACTAAAGTAAGTTCTTGGCTGATCTTTATTTGGAAATAGTTTCTCTACGCCAAGTATTTTTCTTGACGCGCCGGGAATATTTCCTTCTGCATCTACTTGTGGGTATTCACCTTCTTCATCTTCAAAAAGAGCTTCAAGACCACGACCCAATCCACGTTTTTTTGCGCCGCCACTAGATTTTTTTGAAGGTGTTTTTTTAGACGGCATCGCTTAGACTTTCATCTTCTGATAATTGTTGTCCATTACCAATTATATTTTTCTCACGCTTCAAAACTTCTTTTGCCAAATTAATATATGCTTTTGCGCCAGGGCATCGCATATCATAAACGATCGCAGGCAATCCAAATGATGGTGCTTCTGATAGCCTTACGTTACGTGGAATAATTGTTTTATAAACCTTATCACCGAAGTATTCACGCACGTCCTCTGCTACTTGCGCTGATAAATTATTACGCTTATCAAACATCGTCAGAACAACACCGTGTATATCTAGACGCGCATTGAAACTCTTACGAACACGCTCCACTGTTTTCACTAAATGGCTTAAACCCTCAAGGGCATAAAACTCACACTGCAAGGGAACAACAATTGAATCTGATGCGACAAGCGCATTTAAGGTCAGCAAACTTAAAGATGGCGGGCAATCAATTATCACATAATCATATTCCATCGGGACGCGAAGCGCTTCCTGCAAACGAAATTCACGGTTTGGAGCACTTACAAGCTCAATTTCAGCCCCTGACAAATGTATTGATGAAGGTAATACATCTAAACCGGGCACCTTCGTAGGTTGCGCAGCCTCAGAAGCATCAGCTCCTTCAAATATAACATCGTACGTGCTTACCGTAATACCTGAACGACGTACACCTAACCCTGTGCCAGCATTTCCTTGTGGATCTAAATCAACTAAAAGAACCTTTTTTCCAATCGCGCTTAAAGCCGTTGCCAAATTTACTGACGTCGTTGTTTTACCAACACCGCCCTTTTGATTTGCTACAGATAAAATTCTAGGGATTTTTTTGCTTGTACGCTTTTGCGTATTTTTAGGTTCATCATTTGAACCATCTTCTAATAATGAGTCTGCTTCCAATGGGGTGGAGAGGTAATCTCTAATCGATTGTGAAGCCATAAGCGATCCTAAAGGTTAAAATATGTTGATTAACGTATCATAAAATATTTTTGGGTTTGGTCAAGCTATTTATAGCTAAATCATCGCATTATTCACACAGGGCAAATATCTGAAAATACTAATATTTTTCCATCTGGTGATGTTTTGCTGTCGTACGACTTATGTGAAAATTTCCAGTTTTTACGCAAATTTTCTAATTCTTCTTCAGTTTTTGCACCTTTTAAAAATATAAGCTGAATTTTTGGGTTCGCAGAAATCCATTTTTCACAGTAATCAAATAGCTCTGATAGCGACGCCAAAGCGCGCGCAGTGATAATATCAGGCACTATGTCCGTATCAGTTTTTTCAATACGCTCATTATATATAGTCACAGGCGTTTCTGTTTCACGTGAAACAGTGCGCATAAATGAGCATTTCTTTTGATCGGACTCAATTAAACTCACGTTAATTTCAGGGCGCATAATGGCTAAAACCAGTCCTGGGAACCCTGCACCACAGCCTAAGTCAAACAAGACTTCAGTTTTCGGTAAAAGAGGCTCAACTTGCATAGAATCCACAAAATGGCGATCCCAAGCATCATCAATCGTGCTGTTGCTGACTAGATTAATCTTACTCTGCCACTTCTTCAAAAGCGCCAAATAATGCTCAAGTTTGTCGTTTGTTTCACGTGAAACAGAATTCTCCGCGTTTGACATTAAGCCGCCTTACGTCTTTTGACGTGGCGTAATAGTGCGATAATTGCAGCTGGTGTCACACCAGGAATACGTGATGCGGCGCCTAAAGTCTCAGGACGTGCTAATTCTAGCTTCTGGCGCACTTCATTGGATAATCCGCCAATCTCTGCGTAATCGAGGACTTCGGGCAGTTTAAGAGCTTCGTCTTTTCTAAACGCTATAATCTCTGCTTCTTGACGAGACATATAGCCTGCATACATTGCATCAATTTCTATCTGTTCACGGATTTCGCCTTTGATGTCCCTTAGCTCCGTCCATAGGTTAGAAACCTCATCCCAGCCAATATTTGGATAACGAAGCAAATCAAACGCTGTTCTTTTGCGTCCATCTTGATTAACACTCAAGCCCATCTTGTTTATTTCATTCGGTGTGCCTGAAAGGGATTTAATCATAATCCGTGCCGCCTCAAGCGCGTCACGCTTAATACCCCAAACCTTAGAACGAGGTTCTTTTACGCAGCCAAGCGCAATACCCTTATCCGTTAAACGTTGGTCGGCATTATCGGCGCGTAATGATAGACGGTATTCAGCGCGACTAGTAAACATGCGATAAGGCTCTGGCGCACCGCGAGAGATTAAATCATCTACTAGCACACCAATATAAGCTTCGGCGCGGTCTAGCGTAAATATCTCCGCTGTTTCACGTGAAACAGAATTATTAATGTCACGCGACTGCAGGGCCGCGTTTATGCCAGCCATAAGCCCTTGGGCTGCGGCTTCTTCGTATCCTGTCGTTCCATTGATTTGTCCCGCCAAGAATAATCCCGGAAGGCGCTTAGTCTCTAATGTGTTCTTTAGGTCACGGGGATCGCAATAATCATATTCAATCGCGTAAGCCCATTCGATAACCTCAACATTCTCTAATCCTTTGATGGTTTTTAACATAGCCATCTGCACATCAATCGGTAGCGCATTAGAAATACCATTCGGGTAAACTGTCGGGTCATCGAGCCCTTCTGGCTCTAGGAATATTTGATGCCTGTCTTTATCCGCAAAGCGGACAATTTTATCCTCAATAGACGGACAATAGCGTGGTCCTGTGCCGTCAATTTGCCCTGAATACATTGGTGCTAGATGCAGGTTATCGCGGATAATCTTGTGAGTTTCCTCATTGGTATAAGTAATGTGGCAATCTATCTGTGGCACAGTAATCTTGTCGTTTAGATAAGAAAATGGCACGGGATTGTCATCTGGCGGTTGAACAGCTAGCCCAGTGTAATCAATGGTTCTACTATCTAATCTAGCGGGAGTCCCTGTTTTTAAACGCGCCAACGGGAATCCTAGCTTTTCTAAGGTAACCGCCAGACCAATAGTCGGTTCTTCGCCAACACGTCCTGCTGGTATCTTTTCCTCACCGCGATGAATAAGCCCGCGTAAGAAGGTTCCAGTTGTTAGCACGGCAGCGTGACAATATAAGTCTTCGCCCTTGCCCGTTTTGACGCCAACAATCTCACCGTCTTCAATGATGAGGTCTTCGGCGCCACCTTCCAATAAATCTAAATTCGGGTAATCATTTAAGATTGCCTGCATCGCTTCGCGGTATAATTTTCGATCAGCCTGTGCGCGGGGTCCGCGAACCGCAGGTCCTTTTGAGGCATTTAACATGCGATACTGAATACCCGCTTGGTCGATAACACACGCCATCACACCATCAAGCGCATCAATCTCACGCACCAAATGTCCTTTGCCCAAACCACCAATGGCTGGATTGCAGGACATGACACCTATTGTATCTAAGCGGTGGGTCAAAAGCGCAGTTTTAGCGCCCATACGAGCAGAGGCCGCCGCAGCTTCACAGCCCGCGTGCCCGCCACCGACGACAATTACGTCATAGTCTTTTTTGTGTGATGCGCTCATGTTGGGCGTTATACACCAAAACCGCCTGAAAAAGCGAGTCATTTCATGCGTGGTGTTTCACGTGAAACAGATTATGTCTTTATACTTATTTACCGATACAGAAGTCTTTAAAGATTACATCAAGCAAGTCTTCGACATCTACGCGCCCTGTAATACGTCCCAACTTACTCAAAGCGTGACGAAGCTCTTCCGCCATTAGCTCTGGTAAAGTTTGAGACAGCGCTACCTTTAAACTCGCGACGCAGTTATCCAAAGCATCGCGGTGACGTTGGCGGGTTAAAGAAGGTGTTTCACGTGAAACAAGCATTCTCTTTGAAATAACCTCTGTCAGTGTTTTAACCAGAACGTCAAGCCCTGCACCGGTTTTAGTTGAAATTTCTAGGGCATTTTCTAAGTGTTTCACGTGAAACACGTTATGTATATTAGCCGATATGTCCGCTTTATTGATAACCACCAGCGCCTGCTCGTCGATTAAATCTAGGCTGTGTTTGTCTGGCTCTTCTGCAGAGCCATCGAATAGCACAATGCGTAAATCCGCGTTTTTAGCTCTATCGAGAGCGCGCTTAATCCCTTCGGATTCTATTTTGTCGTGACCTTCATTAGTGATTTGGTCAGGGCGCAGTCCTGCCGTATCTGATAGAATAACGGGGTAGCCGCCGAGGTTTAGATGCGTTTCAATGATATCGCGGGTCGTTCCTGCTATGTCGGATACAATCGCCACATCGCGCTGTGCCAAAGCATTTACCAGTGATGACTTGCCTGCGTTGGGTGCACCGACGATAACGATTTGCAGTCCGTCGCGTAGACGTTCGCCCCTACGACCATCATTCAGGTGGTCTTTAATGTTGTCTAACAGGGCTTCGATAGCTGGGCGCGCTTTGGCGGTTTCCTCGTCTGGGACCTCTTCATCTGGGAAGTCGATAATCGCTTCGATATAAGCCAGTGCCTTTGTTAGGTCTTCAGCCCATTGATTATAAAGCCTTGAGAGTGAACCACCCATTTGCGCCAAGGCTTGGTGTTTTTGTGCCATTGTTTCGGCGTCGATTAAGTCTGCTATTGCCTCGGCTTCGGTTAAATCCATCTTATTATTTTCGAAAGCGCGGCGGGTAAACTCTCCGTGTTCTGCCATACGGCACCCTTCAATTGTGCCCAAAACAGAGAAAAGTTCTTCTAAAACTGCTGGGGAGCCATGGCAATGATATTCAACAACATCTTCGCCAGTAAAGCTGTTTGGGGCTTCGAAACCAATTACGAGGGCATGATCCATTGTTTCACGTGAAACAGGATTAGAGAGTTTTAACATTTTGGCATATCGAGCTTGTGGCTTGGCATTATCCCCTTGGGTCAACACGTCCAAAGTTTGCCAAGCTTTATCACCGGAAACACGTACAACAGATACGCCCGCTTTTCCTGATGCGCTTGATAATGCAAAAATTGTATCGCCCGACATTGTTATCCCTTTAACTACATAAGCCTTTATATAAGTGCGAAGATTATATCACTGTGCCCTATCACGCAAAGATTATTACTCATATTGCCTTGGTGATATTATAGGCGCGTGTTAAGTTTTTATCCCAATAGTGATTTAACCCGTTTGAGTGACATTATGCCCGATCCAATACATCAAGAAATAGTCATAGGCGCCGACGAAGACAATAGCTTTACCGCACATATGTCGTTGCCAAGAGAAACAACCGACCCTGCCCCATGTGTTATTGTTATTCAGGAAATTTTTGGGGTGAATGACGGCATTCGTGAAAAATGCGATTGGTTAGCGGAGCAAGGATTTATCGCCATTGCTCCTGACCTGTTCTGGCGTATTGAACCAGGGATTGAATTATCCGACCAAGTCCCCGAAGAATTAGAACGTGCATTTGAGTTATTTGGTTTGTTCGATGTCGAGCAAGGTTTAGACGATTTAAAAGCAACCTTAGAGGCTATAAACACAATTGAATCGACCGGAAAAGTCGGCTGTATGGGGTATTGCCTTGGCGGTAAAATGGCTTATTTAATGGCGTGTAACAGTGACATCAAAGCATCTATTGGCTACTATGGAGTTGGTATTGAGAATATATTGGCAGATGCCAATAATATACAAAATCCATTAATGCTCCACATTGCTGAAAAAGATGGATTTGTACCACCAGAAGCACAAGAGAAAATTCAGGCCGGATTGGACGATAACGCCCATATAACACTACATTTCTACGAGGGTGTTGACCATGCCTTTACCCGCGTTGGTGGTGATAATTATGAGCCGAAAGCCGGGCAAATAGCCGATAACAGGACAATTTCGTTTTTAAAAGAGAACTTAGTATAGGCAATTATTATAGTGAGTAACGACCCAAATAGTGCTGAATATGATCCAAAGGAAATGCCGCAACGCGCCTTGAAAAAAATCAAAGCGCTGTGTAAGGGAAATGGTGTCAAATTAGACGATATAAAAACACATCAAGTGAATGGTGAAGTCGTTAATTGTGTTGGAATTACCCATATAGAATTAGCATCAGAAGTCAGAACAGAAAATAAAAAAGGGCAAGTCGTTGTTGGGAAACTTGTCGAAAGCCCAGAACAAATAAAACAAGGAATTGATGAATCCTCTAAGGCGCTTTTGAGCAGTGAATCTAGCCGCAAAAAAATTGCTGAATTGTTAATGGAGCGCCCTGACCAAGGGTTCGCATCGCATGGGGAAGTCATCGAATTAGACGCGCTTAATGACGTGTATTGTATGCATAAGCCCTGCAACCAATGTGGCGGAAACAGCAGAATGGCGTGTAACCGATGTAATGGTCGTAAACAAGAAATATGTAGCCAATGTCATGGTAAATCGATGATTCCGTGTAATTTTTGTAGTGCGACGGGTCAAATGCAGGGTCCTGATGGTAAACACACACAATGTAATCGCTGTATGGGCGAACGTATGGCGGCGTGCCCATTATGTCGCAGGACGGGGCATATTTCCTGCCGTCAATGTAAAGGGCAAGGGAACATAACATGTGCAGGCTGTGCTGGTGATGGCTGGTTTACAGACATCACGATGTTACATGTTAAAATTAAAACATTATTTGAGATAGACCGAACGACTATTCCTAATCTTGTTGTCCCGATGATTGAAAATAATGGTGGCGCATTAGTTGAAAAAGGGCATGTACGTGTCAAATCAGAGGCTGTGAAGCGCAAAGATGGTGGATTGGCGCTACAATACGCCACCAAATTTCCTTTCGCTGATTTCAGTATCGGCTTGGGCAAACATAATATTACCTTCAGCGCATTTGGCTATAACTGTAAAATGCTGAAAGTGCCAGATTTCTTAGATAAGTTAATCAGCCCTGGTTTGGGTAGATTAAATAAGGCGGCGCAAGGCGAGGGATCAGCAGCCGATTTAATAAAAGGCGCTAGTAAATATCGCCTACTTAATAAAGCAATTACCTTGGGCTTAACAAAATCTAAGAAGCAAGCCTTCATGGAGTTGAAGAAATCTTACCCATTTGGGGTTAGTGACAAGCGCCTACAGCAAGCTATCATTTTGTCTAATCGTGCTTTTGCCAATGTAACACGCAAACCACGTTATATTGGGCTAGGTATTGGATTGGCGCTTTCTGCAGCGATATTCGCTGGTTATTATTTAGGACCGCTGCGTGCGAAAATACTACCAATGCTAAATAATGAAACCGTGCAAATGGCAGTTGATTTAGGCTTAATTGCTATTGGCGGTGTATTATCGGCGCTTATGATTAAAGTTGTTGCGAAGAAATCAATGCAAGACATTCTTAATGATATAGGCATCAATAATATGAAGGGTGGCGGCGTTAAAACTGGCAAAAGTGGTTTATACGGATTTATAGGGTCAGCAATTTTGCTGCTTATTATCGTTGAGATAACACGCCACATCGGCGCCGTAACCCCAAGCTGGTATCCTTTAAAATAGAGAAGATTGAGACGTCTTATCAAGACATCTCATTTTGTCTTACTGGTTCATTCCGTTAAAGAATTCATCATTCGACTTGGTTTCTTTCATCTTACCGAGCAAGAATTCAACCGCATCAACAGTACCCATTGGGTTCAAGATACGACGTAATACCCACATTTTCTGCAAGGTATCTTTATCAACCAGCATTTCTTCCTTACGTGTTCCAGATTTCTGTATATCAATAGCAGGGAAGACACGTTTATCAGCAATCTTACGATCCATAACAATCTCGGAGTTACCGGTCCCTTTGAATTCCTCAAAGATAACCTCATCCATACGCGATCCTGTATCAATCAATGCTGTCGCGATAATTGTTAGTGAGCCACCTTGTTCAATGTTACGAGCTGCACCAAAGAAACGCTTAGGGCGTTGTAGCGCGTTGGCGTCAACACCACCGGTTAAAACCTTACCAGAGCTAGGTACAACAGTATTGTAAGCACGGGCAAGACGGGTAATAGAGTCGAGTAGGATAACTACGTCACGTTTATGTTCAACCAAACGCTTGGCTTTTTCCAAAACCATTTCAGCCACTTGTACATGACGAGAAGCGGGTTCATCAAATGTTGATGAAATAACTTCACCGCGCACAGAACGCGCCATATCTGTCACCTCTTCAGGACGTTCATCAATAAGAAGAACTAGAAGATACGCATCTGGGTGGTTTTCAGCAATCGATGTTGCAATGTTTTGTAGCATCACTGTTTTACCAGTTCTTGGTGGCGCAACAAGAAGCGCACGCTGACCAAAACCAATAGGAGATACCAATTCAATCACACGTTGTGTGTTTGCTTTTTTCGTAGGATCATCACGTTCCAGCGTAATTTTACGGTCTGGATACAGTGGTGTCAGGTTATCGAAGTTAATACGGTGGCGGATTTTATCCGGTACTTCACCGTTAATTGTATTTAGTTTTAATAACGCAAAATAGCGTTCAGATTCTTTAGGGGCGCGAATTTCGCCTTCGATGATGTCCCCTGTGCGGATACCAAAACGTCTAACCTGTGATGGTGACACGTAAATGTCATCTGGACCAGGTAGGTAGTTTTCTTCTGGTGAACGCAAAAATCCAAAACCATCTTGAAGAACTTCTAAAACACCACCACCTGCGATTGGAACATCTTGGTCAGCCAGTTTTTTCAAAATTGCGAACATCATGTCTTGCTTACGCATTGAGTTGCAGTTTTCAATTTCAAGTTCTTCAGCAAAAGCCAAAAGCTCTGACGGTGAACGGGTTTTTAATTCTTTTAAATTCATGATTGTCTCGAATGATATGGGGGATTGTTTTATAAAAATTCTCAAATGAAGTGAGAATGAAATTTTGGGTTAAGTAATTAAGTTAACTATATTCCGTTGTTTTTAATGAAAATACATAAACTCTTATATTAGACGTGCTTTAAAAATTCTCGCACAAGCGGCTTACACAAAGCCTTAAAACCAAATAATGTTTTGAAATCTAATTAAGATAAATGACATATAACCGTAATGACTGGGTCGAGTCAATCAATTTATCCTATAAAGCTGATTTTATTGCGAAAATACCTCTAAAACGGCTCTGCTACAGCCATTATAACGATGATTATCATTAGAATTGTTGGGGCTTCGTTCCAGATTTTGAAGAATTTAGCAGATTTCTGGTTCTCATCACGCTCAAAACCCTTGCGCCAGCGCCCAAACACTATGTGAATGACTGTCATAGCAATGATCGCCGTGAGCTTCATGTGCATCCAAGGTTGCTGCATAAGCCCTGTATTGCCCGCTAACATTAGCGCACCAAACACCCAAGCCAGTATCATCGCTGGGTTCATAATGAACTTTAGAAGTTTACGCTCCATAGTTTTCAGCGTCTCGGACAGTTCAGAGCCTTTATCGGCGCCCACGTGATAAACGAAAAGACGCGGTAGGTATAGCATTCCTGCCATCCAAGAGATGACTGCAATGATATGCAATGCTTTAAACCAATTATAATATTGTCCGATGAAATCTACCATAGGTCTTTCCTAATATTAAAATCTTACAATGTCACGTATTTTGACGCATACAGCAATCTTTAAACCCTGATGGGCATAAAGGCTCACCTATATGAGAGGTTGTTTTGTTTTTACTAACGAATTTCATGACCATATCAGCTAGTCCATCAATGAAGGCGGCGCTATCGCTAACGGTTGGGACGCGGTAGAAATCGGTTAGACCCAATTCTTCCGCCATTTCACGGTATTCAATTTCAAGCTCCACCAGCGTTTCAACATGCTCCTGTGTGAAGGCATGCGGGTAGATAACAACAGGGACTTTATCGACGGCAGCCTCTTTGATGGAGTCATCGGTTGAAGGTCCAATCCATTTAAGGGGACCGACACGGCTTTGGTAACAAATTTTCCAATCGAGGTTTGAAATGTTTAATGCTTCAACAATTTTTTCGGCGCTTTGCTCGCATTGCCATTGGTAGGGGTCACCTTCTTCGATAATTTTTTCTGGTAGACCATGCGCAGATAATAAAAGGCGCGGTGCTTGTTGAGTTTCTTTCTTAGCACGTTCATATACTTCACGAATATTATCGGCAGAAGCTTCGATAAACCCATCTTCCCATGGGTAGCAACAAATGGACGTTGTTGGTTTATCTAATCCAGTTTTTTTACAAGCGCTTGTCCAACTTTCGAAAGAAGATCTTGTGGTTGTGGTTGAGAATTGCGGGTAAAGGGGCAATAAAACTATTCTGTCAGGATTCCATTTTTTGACCTGAGCTGCGACATCAACTGCAAATGGCTTCCAATAACGCATTGAAAGGAAAGTTTTAAATTCTCCGCAATCTTCATGATTCAACAATCCTTCAAGGGCATTAGCTTGTTCAAGGGAGTTTTCTAACAAAGGGGATTTATCACCTAGCTCACCGTAGCTCTCACCCGCTTCACGTTTTGAACGACGAATAGAAATTAATTTAGCTAAAAAGAAACGTACAAAAATGGGGGCACGAATGATGTTTTTATCCATGAAGAAGTTAAACAAAAAAGGTTTGATGCTTTCTTTGGAATCTGGCCCACCGAGATTGAATAAAACGACAGCTGTTTTTTGATTATCATCTACGCTCATAATTTATCCTTTTGAGTATTCGCGAATAATTTGACTAAGTTTTTCAACATTCTCAGGGGGTGTTTCTTTAATCACGCCGTGACCAAGGTTGAAGATGAGGGATCTATCGGCAAATGTATCTAAGATTTTAAGTGCTGCTTTTTCCATTGATGCACCGCCTACAAGTAATTGCATAGGGTCTAAGTTCCCTTGAACTACAGTGTTTTTAGGAATGTTGTCAGCTGCCCAGTCAGTAGAGACAGTATAGTCCAGCCCAACAGCCTGAATACCGGTTTTTTCAATGTATTTAAGGGTTAGTGCGCCAGAATTACGCGGAAAACCAATAACAGGGATATCAGGATGGCGTTTTTTAAAAGCGTCCACAATCGCGCGCGTTGGTTCAATCACCCATTTATCAAAGTTATCTTCGTCTAAAATTCCAGCCCAGCTATCGAAAAGTTGAACAACCTGAACGCCAGCCTCAACCTGTTTTGATAGATAATGAAGGGTCGCACCAGAAAGGATATTTATAATTTTAGAAAAATCATCAGGGTTGTAATAAGCCCATCTTTTTATCGCTTCGAAGTTTTTACTCGCACCACCTTCAATCATGTAACACGCAACTGTCCAAGGCGATCCTGCAAAACCGATTAGGGTCGTATCATCAAAATTTTCATCTAATAATTTTTGGCGAACCTGTTTTACGGTTTCATAAATTGGGTGAAGGGTTTCATCTATACTATCAACATTAAGTTTCTTAACATCTTCACCATTTAGCAAAGCTTTTAATTTTGGACCTTCCCCAGTCTCGAACCTTAGGTCTTGCCCTAAGGCTTGGGGTATTACGAGAATATCTGAAAACAAAATAGCACCAGACATACCAAATCTACGAATAGGCTGTAACGTAACCTCAGAACTACGTTCTGGGTTATATACCATATTCAAAAATCCACCAGCTTCTGCCCTTAGCGCACGATATTCAGGAAGGTATCTTCCTGCTTGTCGCATGAACCAAAATGGAATTTGATTAGATTTTTCTTGGTTTAAAATTTGCAGAAGTGGTTTTGTCATTTTGGATATAATTTATTTCTGTTTTCTTGTTTTTATCTCGTTTTCATCTTGGGCTATCTAAACAGACTATCTATTATATTTAAAGAAAATAAATAAGGTGATTGATAGTTGTAGGGGCTGTGTGAATCGGGGATTACTAGTTATCCGCAGTCTTATGCACATAAGCAAAAATTCTAATGAAGGCAGTAAATATAGGAGTCGTTATTTTTAATCCCCATTACCATTATTCAAATTTTTAATCCCATTCACAGCCATGATAACTATCAAAGTTTTTTTCACTTGTGTGGGGTAAATTGCCCTTAAAACTTCTCCCGTATTTTAAACAAAAACTATTCACATGGTCATACATGGAACTATCGAGGAACAAAGCAACACAGTAATAATATGAAAATCAAAAATTCTTCTTCTTTTCGAATCGATTCGTTAAGTTTATGATGTGATTATTATAACAAAAAAGGGTGACATATGAGTGCGGATAAACAGATAAATATTATTGAAAATTCAGATGCTGCTCCAATAATTGATCTATTGAATGCACAGCTGGAGCGTAGTGATTTAGACCCTTATGAGGTTAAGCTGCAAGAATTTCCCTTATCGTTTTATAAGGAATGGTCGTTAATTGCGATTGAAGCTAGTGAGATTAATGCGCTTTATGATGCCTCTTTGAAGCAGATAATTGTCCTTGATGGGGTGGCAGAGACAATCGAAAAAGCCAATTCGGCTAAGGGTTTCAGTCTTAATCAAAATAATGTGGCTGAGTATATTCAGTTTTATTTTAAATTCACGCGCGGACGTCATGGCGTGTTTCAAGTGATTGAGAATACTGATGCGATTGACTGGCAGGCGCCACCACCAATAGCAACTAAGAAGTCATTAGATGAGATGATAGCGCCGATTATTGTAAGTAATAATGATAGCGCTGGTTTTGATATTGCCGCGTGTG
>JAMASZ010000060.1 GCA_023301585.1 Alphaproteobacteria bacterium
TTCATCGGACCTAGCGCCGATCACATTGATAAAATGGGTGATAAAGTTACCGCCAAGAAAACCGTTATGGCGCTTGGTCTTCCAGTTGTTCCAGGCTCTCCTGGTGCGGTTGACACAATCGAGCAAGGCTTAGAAATTTGTGAAAATGCTGGCTACCCAGTGATTATCAAGGCTGCTTCTGGTGGCGGTGGTAAAGGTATGCAAGTTGTTCGCTCCGCAAAAGAATTTAGCGAAGCTTTCACAACTGCACGCCGTGAAGCAAAAGCAAACTTCGGCGATGACACTGTCTACATTGAAAAATATTTAGAAAAACCACGCCACATCGAAATTCAAATCTTTGGTGACAAACATGGGAATGGTATTCACCTAGGCGAGCGTGATTGTTCAATCCAACGTCGTCACCAAAAATTAGTAGAAGAAGCTCCTTCTCCAGCGCTTCCTGAAAAAGAGCGTGAAGAAATTGGTAAACTTGCCGCAGATGTTATCCGCAAAATGGGCTATGTCGGCGCAGGGACAATTGAATTTTTATACGAAGATGGTGGTTTCTACTTCATGGAAATGAACACCCGTATTCAGGTGGAACATCCAGTAACCGAAATGATTACTGGCGTAGATTTAATCGCCGAACAAATCCGCGTTGCTGCGGGTGAGCCTTTATCACTTAACAAAGATAAAATTCGCCTACGTGGTCACGCCATTGAAATTCGTATCAATGCCGAAGATCCAGAAACATTTATGCCTTCCCCTGGTAAAATCACACAATTCCATGCCCCTGGCGGCTTAGGCGTACGTTTTGACAGCGCTATTTACGGCGGATACTCAATCCCACCCTATTACGACTCAATGGTTGGTAAACTAATCGTACACGGCAGAAACCGCGAAGAAGCAATTAATCGCCTACGTCGCGCAATCGTTGAAACCGTTGTAGAAGGCGTAAAAACAACCCTTCCTCTACATGAATGGATTATTGACCAGCCAGAATTCTTAGATGGCTCTTATAATATTCACTGGTTAGAGAAAAGACTAGCTGAAAAGGCTGAAGCTAAAGACGCTTAATTAAACGATTTATTCTGCACATGCTTTATTAATCAGTCGCATACTCCATATATGGAAGATAGCGCCTGATACAATATTCACTAACGCAATCGCGATGAAAATTCCGCGCGCGCCATCAATATTAAATCCAATATGAATGGCAGGAAGTAACATCACAACATACTTCACGAAAATCATAATCACAGATCGTTGAGGTTTTCCAACCGCATTAAATGCCGACGACCAACCATTTATTAAGTTACCTAACACATAAGAAAACGGCACAAGAATAAAGAACATCGCCGCAATAATAATCACTTCGGAATCGGTAGAAAATATTGATGCAATTTGTTGCGCGTATAACCCTAAAACAACAGCAATAAATAATGACCAAACTACGTTAAATTTTACTGACATCATAATTGTTTTCTTCACACGGTCATATTTTTTTGCGCCAAAATTCTGTCCGATAATTGGTGACATACCAACCGACAGACCCATTAAAATAATAAATGCAAATGCTTCAATACGCGTCACAACACCAAAGGCAGCAACCGATTCAGCACTAATCTGTGCGAGCAAGCTCACGATAACTGCGTTTAAAATTGGTGGAATTGAATTGGTCAAACCAGCTGGAATGGCAATAAAACAAAGGCGTTTGGCAGAATCTTTAAAGGCTGAATAATTCATCAATGACTTCAAACAAATAAGCTTACGTTTAAAATGAAGAACATAAAGCCCCGCAATCAATGCTAATCCATTTGCTATCACGGTCGCAATTGCCGCCCCTTCCAAGCCCAGCGCAGGCGCCCCTAAAAGTCCGAAAATTAAAATTGGGTCAAGCACCACATTCATCACCGCCGCCAACGTCATAATGATTGCTGGCGTAATCGCATCACCCCCTGCACGCATCGCAGAATTTCCAACCATCGGTAGCGACACAAACACCGCCCCAAAGAACCAAATATTCATATATTCTTTAATCATGCCGACCATGGTGGCGTCGGCGCCAAGCAATCTAAATAAAGGTTCTAAAAAAAGTAACCCAAGTATAGAAATAATAATGCTAATTGAAAAAACCATTACCAAGCCATGCGATACAACACGGCGGACAATATCCATTTCATTTGATCCAATTAACCGCGACGCCACTGACGACATCGCAATACTAAATCCCATGATAAGCGTGAACACCATATAAGTAATTGGAAAGGTAAACGAGAACGCCGCCAATTCTTGCGTCCCTAGACGGGAGATAAAATACGTATCAATTAGCTGGAAACTGATAATCATCATGATGCCCCATGACATCGGCAACGACAGACGCATTAAATGTTGGGCAATACTGCCCTCAGTCAGCACAGATTTTGATGAAACATCTTTATCGCGCGATAAATCACTTTTCTGTTTCATATCAAATAGTTGCTTTCTAATTCATGTCGTTTTAAAATGATGATTCATTCCAATAGGAATGTTATCCGTTGTCTTAAAGAAGAATTCAAGAAAAATTGAGCAAAAATAATCCAAATAGCCTATTCGAGCTACCTTTTGCCCTGTTAATGGGACCCCAAAGGGCTGGAACTACGTGGGTTGACCGCTATTTACGCGAGCGTGGGCATATCTGCATGCCAGAAGAGGTCAAGGAAGTGTTCTTCTTCGATAGAAACTTTAAACGCGGGACAGATTTCTATAAAAGCCATTTTAAGCCTGAAACTGATGACTTACTTGCAATGGAAATCACAGCCACTTCATTTGATTGCCCTGAGGCACCCTTGCGTATTCACAATATCTTTGGCAAGAAATTGAAGCTTATTTGCCCCCTAAGGCACCCAATCATACGATCATACTCATTATACCTGCATTATTTACGCTACGGCATTGTGAAGGGGAGCCTTCAAGAAGCCGTAGAGCAAGTACCCCAAATCATCGAAAGCAGTCACTATGCGGAGCATTTAACGCGATGGTTCGACACCTTTGGACGTGAAAACATCACTATTCTTTATCAGGAAGAATTAGAGAGCGACCAAAATTCATTTGTCGCCAAACTCTGTACAGCACTTTCAATACCTTTTGTAGAAGCGCCAAACGAAGTTTCAGGAAAATACAACATTACCTCTTATTCCAAATTTGGACCGCTCGCCTTATTCGCCCAAAACTTTGCTGACATTCTGAGAAAATATCGTTTGTATTTTGTTATCAATATCGCAAAGTCTATGGGATTAAAAAAAGTGATTTTCGGCGAAGAGAGACCAGAAATAAATAAAAACAAAATCCCTAAAGAGGATTGGGATTGGCTTAACAGTAAAATCGGTGATGAGATACAAAAATATGAAACGCTTATCGGTAAGCCTGTTACGCTTTGGCACAATTTAGATCGTGATCACATCCATGAGTAAAATTTTATCAGACCTTTTATTCTATCCTTTCGATAAAGCTTCTCTTGAGCTTCCCAAAGAAAATGAAAAATCTCTTTTCATTAATTGTGAGTACACAAATGATGTCTCCAGCCTTAAAAACGTGAGCGCCGTACAACACTTTAAACCCTACGCCGATACATGGGAAAGACATGGTGTCCATTCAACACCCACATGCCCAAATGATACTGGCCATGATTTTGTTTTCTGTACGCTCCCTAAGCAAAAAGAACACTCAAAAGCATTGATAGCTAAGTGCTTGCAAGCTTTACAAGAAAAGGGAACATTAGTCATATCTGCTTCAAACGACGCAAACGGCAACCGTTTAGAAAAATGGATAACCGCATTAGGGTTGAACACTCAGAGCCTTTCTAAGAAAAAAAGCCGTATCGTTTGGGCAACAAAAAATGACTTAAACCAACAAATATTTGATGAATATTTATCACTATCACACGCACGAGAATTATCCATTGGTGATTATAATTTCCATACCATGCCTGGAATTTACGGCTGGAAGAATATCGACCAAGGGTCACAATTATTAATCAACGCACTCGATCAACCTTTAAAAGGAAATGGTGCAGATTTTGGTTGTGGCTATGGTTATCTCTCAACAAAAATTTTAAAACAAGATAACGTTATTAAAAAATTATATACTATCGATGCCGATTATAACGCGCTCGAATGTTGTAAGAAAAATTTAGGTCCCTATACGGACACTCACGACATTCAATTTCTCTGGCATGACCTAAACACAAGACCTGATACTCTTGCCCCGCTCGATTTTGCTGTGATGAACCCACCCTTCCATGAGGGCAAAAAAACTTCAAATGACATCGGTAAAAACTTTATCAAAACCGCGCATCAATCGCTACGCAATAGTGGACAACTTTACATGGTCGCGAATGTACATTTGCCCTATGAGCTACTACTTGGTCAATTATTTAAGAAAGTTGAAAAATTAACTGAAAAATCTGGCTTCAAAGTCTTCAAAGCCACTAAATAACTATTCTGATTTCTCTTCTGGCTCCGGCGTAGGTGCTAGCGCAGGCGCCGCCTCTGGCTCATCATCTTCATCGTTCGATGAAACATGCGCCCCAATATCCACCTTATTCTCAGGATTATAAATTTCTGTCATATCCATTGGTGTTTCCGACAAGGCATTTGGATGTAACCCTGTTTCCTTAGCAACCATCATATAAACCGCATCCATGGACAATGTACGATCTGCACCTCTAAACATATTATGCCACGCACACGCTGCGTCCATTGTAATAATCGATTTATCGGGCTGTGAACGTTTACGCATATGCTCTTCGGTTAACTTCACAACTTCTTGCTTACACTCATCTGGAATAGTTAGCTGATGGTGCTTCTCATAACTTGGACCAATACCGCGTAGAATTTCTAATGTTTCTTCTGGCGATGGCATTTTCAAAAACACCTTTTGGAAACGTCGATCCATCGCAGGGTCAACGGCCACATACATTCTGAATTCGTCCAATGTCGTCGCCGCCAAAATGTGCAAATCTCCCACTGTTACATAAGGCTTCAACACCTCCGAAAGACCCGCATAGGCTGACCCATGAACGGTCGGCATAATCGTGTGCATTTCATCAATAAACAAAATATAACGTGGAAATTCTGGGTAATGATATCGCTCAGCAATCCCCTTAACAATTGGAATAAAACGCGCTTGGAACTCACCAGGACCGCTTGTCCCCGCAGCCATGGACGGTAAATCAACTTCAATCACTTGCGCGCCTTTAAGGTAGTTTGGTACACGCCCTGCCACAATTGCTTGTGCAAGACCAGCCACAATCGCTGTCTTACCAACCCCAGCTGGGGCAAGCATCGCCGCATTCTTACGGTTACGTTGAAGCAGGATTAGCATCATCTGATCAATCTCAGAATCACGTCCGATAATTTTATCGAAACGACCCTCTTCCGCTTGCTTGGTAAAGTTACGGCAATATTGCTTCAATAAAGCATCAAGCTCATCTTGCGGTACTAAGAAATTATAATTTTTTGCATCAGCCATGGAATTTTTTTACTGTCTAAGAGTTAGATAAAGAATAGAGAAATATACTCTCCCTATATTGTACGGTAAAAAGTTAAAAAATTACAAAGAAATCACCACATAGGGTAAATAATCTTATAAAGTCACTTTAAACACCCTTAAGGATTAAATAAATGTCACAAAAGCCCATCATTGTCTGGTTTCGTCAGGATTTGAGAATTCAAGACAACCCAGCCCTCGCCGAAGCCGCTAATAAGGGGACAGTACTACCTATATACATCTTAGATGATGTTAATAGTGGCGAATGGAAAATGGGTGGTGCCAGCCGTGTTTGGCTTCACCATGCTCTGGCTGATTTGGACAAATCTCTGGACGGCAACCTGCAAATATTCTCTGGCGATGCTGAAAAAATAATAACTAAGCTTATATCAGAAAAAGACGTACAGGCGGTTTATTGGAATCGCTGTTACGAACCTTGGCGCATTAACCGTGACAAAGAAATTAAATCAGCTTTGACTGATAAAGACATCGACGTAGAGAGCTTTAATGGCTCACTACTTTGGGAACCATGGAACGTCCGCAAAGGCGACGGCACAATGTACAAGGTTTTCACACCTTACTACAAACGCGGCTGTTTAGAAAAACCAGACCCGCGTGAGCCTTTGGGTAAGTTAAAATCTATCTCTTACGCAGATACAGTAACAGATAGCGAAAAAATTAATAAATTGGGTTTACTCCCTAAAACACTAGATTGGCACGATTCTATCGAAGATTTCTGGACAATTAGCGAAGCTGGCGCCCATGAGAAGCTCGACATTTTTTTAGAAAACGGTCTTAACGATTATAAAGAAGGGCGCAATTTCCCAAGCCAAAAAAACACATCGTGTCTTTCGCCGTATCTACATTTTGGACAGATTTCTCCCAACCAAATCTGGCACAAATCCAGAGCTTACGGTCTTTCCGAAGGTATGGAGAACGATCTAGCCACTTTCTGTAGTGAGCTCGGTTGGCGTGAATTTTCTTACAGTCTCCTCTACAACTTCCCTGAATTCCCACGCAAAAATTGGCAAGCTAAATTTGATAACTTCCCATGGGAAACAAACCCCGAAGGGCTTAAGGCTTGGCAAAAAGGACGTACAGGCTACCCTATTGTGGACGCTGGCATGCGCGAACTATGGCACACAGGCTACATGCACAACCGTGTACGTATGATTGTCGGCTCATTCTTGGTTAAAAACCTTATGCTTAATTGGCAACTGGGTGAGGAATGGTTCTGGGATTGTTTGGTCGATGCCGACCTCGCTAGCAACAGCGCTAGTTGGCAATGGATTGGTGGGTGTGGTGCCGATGCTGCGCCATATTTCAGAATTTTCAATCCCATTACGCAAGGTCAAAAATTTGATAAGCACGGCACGTACATCAAAAAATGGGTGCCCGAATTAAAAGACATGCCAGATAAATACCTTAGTAATCCATGGGAAGCACCAGACGATGTTTTAGAAAATGCTAACGTTAAACTCGGAAAGGATTACCCAAAACCGATCGTAAATCTGAAAGCTTCTCGTGAACGTGCCTTAGCCGCGTTCAAAACCTTAAAAGCTCCAGAATAGCGATTAGCATCTTCAAATCGTGAAATCTGTATAAGAACCAACATTTTACTTGGATTTATTTTCCAAAATCTATACTGTTTTCATATACATAAAATAAATAAACAAGGTTTTGCGCAAATGAGATCCAAACGTGTCCCCGATAGAGTACATGTCGTACGAACGCCCGAACAGGACGATAGCAGCCGTGATGGAAATCATGACCTTGAGATTGTGCGCATGCTGTCACAGATTAGCGACAAGCTTAAGCGTAGTGAACAAGAACGCGCGAAGCTAAAAGCGGAACTTTCTAAGCATAGAAACGCACTTCTACATCTTGAAGATAAAACAGACGGCACTGAAAAGGCTTTTTTGACCATTGAGAACAAACTTCGTAATAAAGGGACACCAAACGAAGATCTAATCATGCGCCAAGCACGCTTAGAAAAGCAGTTTAAAGAATCTGAGCAGCAAATGATTAAATCAGTCGCTGGTCAGGCTGTCATTGATAAGCGCTTAAAACTTACTGAACAGCGTTTAGAAGAAAATAGCACAGAACAAACACGCCTTAGTCGCCAATTAGAACTTACGACGCAGGACAAATCACGCATCAACCGCAAAATTGAACGTCTTGAAGAAATTGTCACTGAAACACAAGACACCTTACGTGCCAAAGCAATGGTCTTGCTTACTGACCAAAGCTCATCAGCTCAGGCTGACTTAAGCACCATGGACACAAAAGCTGCTAGACATCAAAAAGTTTCTGCCATGTCAGAATCTGATGACGCAACTTGGTGGGACGTGCTTCTTTCCCCTAAATCACTTGTGACTGCCTCCGTTATTGCTGCGGCATTACTTGCGGGTTGGGGTATCAACAAAATTCAACGCCCAACAACATCTGAAGTTGCAGTTGTTGAAAATAATAACAGCATGGCTTGGGAAAGCGCACAAGAAAACGAAGACATTACACCAGCAACGAACCTATCTGATTTTTCAATTACAAAAACACCGGCTGTTGAAGCAGAGCCAGAAACACTGGCTGTAAAAACACCAGAAAATTACGATGGTGATGCCGCCCTAATGAACGCGCTTGATAAAAAAACTGAAACGACCACCACGACAACAACACCTGAAGTTGAAACACCGAAGGTCGTAGCAGAGACACCTGCAATAAAAAACTTTGACGAAATTGCCTACGTACAAAACACAGATATTGAAAACAAAGTTTTAGCGGAAAGATCAGCGGAACCTTTATCTCAACGTATACAAGCTGACGCAAAACTACCTGAAATTATTAAGCGTATTGAAAAACAAGCCTTTGCTGGAAACGCAGAGTCACAGCACGATTTAGCCGCTATTTATACAGCTGGTCATGGTGGCGTTGACCAAAATTTTGAAAAAGCAGCCTTCTGGTTCCTTGAATCCTCAGACCAAAATGTAGCAAACGCGCAGTATAATTTAGGCGTGTTATATCACCAAGGGTTGGGCAAAGAGCAAGACTTAGGACGCGCCCTTTATTGGTACCGAAATGCCGCAAAATTAAACCACGCGGAAGCACAATATAATTTAGGCATCGCGCACATCGAAGGTATCGGTACAGATTATAACCCTGCGCTAGCCGCTGAATTTTTTGAGCGTGCCGCCAATAACGGCATCATCGAAGCCGCTTATAATTTAGGTCTTATTTATGAGAATGGTTTACTTGGACAAGCAAAACCTGACGAGGCATTATTATGGTACAAAGTTGCTTCTGACCAAGGAAATGCAGATGCTAAAAATGCTTTAAATGATTTAACCAAGACACTTCAAATTGATGCAAAAGATGTCGATAAAATGGTTGAACGTATGCAGTCGATTAATGAAGCAACAAAAGGACGTCGCGCAGGTCCTGCCTCTGCGACAGTCAATCAATCTACGAACACAAACAGCGCCCCAATGGTCAAGCAAGCGCAGGAATACCTTAGCTTAACCGGCATTTACACGGGTCCAATTGATGGTATCAATGGTGAGAAAACACAAAACTCAATCCGTAGCTACCAAAAGCAAAATGGTTTGAGCGTTGATGGTAAAGCAAGTAAAGAGCTTCTAACATCAATGATGCAAAATGCTGCGAAATATTTAGAAGAACAAAAAACTAATTAAAAACAATTTTACGAACCCACCACTCTGGGTTTGCAGTTTTTAATTTTTGTTCTGCTGTTTCGGCGTCTTGCTCACTTTCAAACAAACCAAAACACGTTGAACCACTTCCGCTCATACGGCTGAGGGCACAATTATCTTGCGTTGATATTTCTTGTAGAACTTTCTCAATAACAGAATGCATTTTAATTGCTACGTTCTCTAAGTCATTATTCTGTGCCTTCAGAAAACTTATCAAATTATCAAATTTTGCAATATCAGAAATAGATGAATTTTGTTTTGTGAAATCGCTATCGTAATTCTTAAAAATTTCTACCGTCGAACAATGTGCGTTTGGGTTAACTAAAACACCATATAGTTTTTGTGTCATTTTAACTGGCACTATCTCTTCCCCGATACCACGCACAATACACGGCGCATTGCGATAACAAACGGGCACATCCGCCCCCAATGAGAGCAATATATCATCTAGCATTTCAGGAGCTATACCTAGCCCCAAACCATTTGTGACTGCACGTATCACTGCCGCAGCATCAGCAGAACCGCCCCCTAAACCTGCCCCTAAGGGAATATTTTTCTCTAATTCAATCTTATACTGTAATGGCTTATCACTATACTGTTGCAATACCTTTAAAGCCTTGGAAATAAGATTGTCGTCAACCTCTTCAGATGATAACTCTTTGGCAAACTCACCACCAACACTTAATGTCGTTTCACCTGCTGGCATCAATGTTATTACATCTTCTAAATCACAAAAACACATCAGCGACTCAAGTGTATGATATCCATCATCACGCGTGCCGGTAATATGCAGATATAAATTTATCTTGGCGCTCGCGGAAAATTTTAATGTGTCTAAAGACATATCAAATAATTATTTCTTATTATCAATTTTATCTTTTTCAGGTTTCTTATAACCGTTATCTAACTTGTCTTGCGCTAATGCTTTTATTTCCGCATCTTTTTCAGTGCTGTAATTAACCGCACGCTCCCATTGAAAACGTGCTTCATTTTTACGACCTGCCAACCAATAAGCGTCGCCTAAATGGTCATTAACAATTGGGTCATACGGCAATAATTCAACCGCATTCTCTAAGTGAGGAATGCCCTCTTCAACGCGGTTCATGCGGAATAACACCCAACCGAGCGAGTCAGCGATGTGACCATCATTAGGTAGAATTTCAACAGCTTTTTCAATCATAGCCAGCGCATCGTCCAGCCTACGCCCTTGATCCGCAAGGCTGTAACCCAAGTAATTCAATATATATGGGTGTTCTGGTCTGAAACTAAGTGCTTTTTCTAAATCCGCTTCGGCTTCTTTGAAATCACCTAAACGCTCATAAGTCATTCCCCGTGCGTATAATAAGTACCAATGCGACTCTGGGATACCGTCTTCCCAGTTTTTAGCCGCTTTATTATAATATGTAACAGAGTCTTTATAATTTTCTGCACCGCGATACAAATCACCAATTTGAACCAACAAATCAACATCAGCTTCTGTTGCGTGCAACTCTTTTAAAATTGCGACACCTTTTTCAGTTTGGTCCAACTCACCATATAATGCCGCGCATTGTTTACGCGCTAATTTATATAACTTACTTGATTTAGGGATTTGTAAAAATGCTTCAATCGCTTCTGCATCACGGTTATGACGCGCCAAAATATTCGCCAACAACACACGTGCATTATCTGATTGGTCATTTAGGTATAACGCCATCTGAACAAACACAAGCGCACTGTCATCGTTATCTTCACGATATAAAATTTCTGCCATATCTTGAAAGACAAGTGAGATACCATCATTCACTGATTTAATATTTGCCAAATTCAGCAAATCATCGACAGGTTTCTTTTGTTCAATGCGTTCAATTTTTTGATCAATAACGGATGTCGTGAATCCTAATTCTTGTACCTTCTTATATAACGCTAACGCACGGTCAGTCTCGCCGTGGCTTGCTAGCAAATCAGCGATTTTATCTAAATCACGAATATCTGTGATGTCATGATTAAGGGTTTTATCAATAAAATCACGGCTTTCCGCTGCGCGTTGTAAATAATCAATCGTCAACAAAGCGTGATACCCATAAATAGGGTTTTGTCTTAACTTCTTGAGATTTAATTTTTCCTTCGACGCATCCGTCCAAAGTTTAATCACAGGCAATAAAAAACTCGCCGCGCTGTCTTGTGGAATTTCTCCCAAGACAGTCAAAGCATCATCAACTTTATTTTGTTTAAATTTTTCTAGAGAAACAAAAAGCAGGATAAGTAAGTCTTTTGTTTCACTGTCATATAAGTCTTTCGCAGACTTAATGGCTTTTTGATGATCACCCGCGCCCATACTTAAAATCATGGAGCTTTTGCGTAGATATGATTTTCCCTGTTCGCGTTTTAAAACATCGTCCATAAACTCACTGGCGTTTTCCCAATCTTTGTGGCGCTGCGCGAACTGACTTGATAAATAACTACCTGCCAAAGTTTTTCTGATATAGCGTTTATTATCAGCGCCAAATGCCGCTAGCAACTCCTCAGGCGAATAATTGGCAGGCTTTACACCATCTGGTAATTCAACACCTGTTAGTCCATCGACATTAAATATCTTCGGCATAACCCAACTAGCGCCCGCAAAACCAGCTAGCGCCCCAATTAAGCATACCGCCATAATTGAATATCTTTTTCTAGATTCCGCTTTTTCAGCGTCAATTGTCTTTTTGTCAGTCATTACATACTACCATAATTGGGACCGCCACCGCCTTGTGGCGTGGTCCAGTTAATATTCTGTGCGGGGTCTTTAATATCGCACGTCTTACAATGAATGCAGTTTTGCGCATTAATTTGAAACTTCTTCTCACCTTTTTCTTCAATTATCTCATACACGGCGGCAGGGCAATAACGCTGTGCAGGCTCCGCATATTTCGGCAAGTTTTGTTGAATAGGAATTGTCTTATCTTTCAACACTAAATGGCATGGTTGGTTTTCCGCATGGTTTGTGTTCGACAATTGTACGCTCGTTAAGCGGTCAAATGTTAAAATACCGTCTGGCTTTGGATACTCAATTACTTCCGCTTTATCCGCTTGAATTAACTGCGCGTGATCTGCATGAATTTTTAACGTATATGGTAATCGCCAACCGCCAATTGTTTGGAACGCAGAATGGATAAATCCAAACCATAATCCTTTATGAAATCCTGGGCGAATATTACGCACCTTATAAAGCTCTTTATAAAGCCACGATTTTTCAAAATTTGTTTCGTAACTAACACATTCATGGCCAACTTCTAACTGTCCGTCGGTTGATTTTTCAATCGCCTCAAAAATAGCCTCAGCGCATAACATGCCCGACTTAATCGCCGCATGATTACCCTTAATTTTCGGCACATTCAAAAATCCAGCACAATCCCCCACAAGCGCACCACCGGCGAACGTTAATTTCGGCAAGGACTGTAGACCACCCTCAACAAGGGTTTTAGCACCATAAGCAACACGACGACCGCCTTCTAACAAGGCTTTAATATCAGGATGCGTTTTAAATCTCTGCATTTCTTCAAACGGTGATAAATATGGGTTTTGATAATCCAGACCAACTACGAAGCCAATTGAAACCATATTTTTATCCATATGGTATAGCCACGAGCCACCATATGTTTTTGTGTCCATTGGCCAGCCAATTGAGTGGGTAATGTGACCTTCCTTATGCTTAGACGCATCAATTTCCCATACTTCCTTAACACCCAAACCATAAGTTTGCGGAGTTAAATCAGAACGTAAATCAAACTGTTTAATAACTTGCTTGGTTAACGATCCATGACACCCTTCCGCGAAAATAGTTTGCTTGGCATGAATTTCAACACCTGGTTCAAACATTTCTGTTTTGTTGCCCTCGGCATCTAATCCCATATCGCCTGTCGCAACGCCCATCACTGCGCCTGCTTCATTATATAAAACTTCTGCGCCTGCAAAACCTGCAAAAATTTCAACGCCCATACCTTCAGCCTGCGTTGCCAACCAACGCCCCAATTCACCTAGGCTAATAATATAATTACCATGGTTATTCATCTGCGGTGGGTTCGGCAGACCAAACGAGCCTGTCTTAGTGAAAAATCTAAAGGAATCTTTCTTCGCTTCCGTCTTTAACGGTGCACCTAGCTCTTTCCAATTTGGGATTAATTCACCTAATGCCTTTGGCTCGAATACTGCGCCAGATAATAAATGTGCGCCCACTTCAGAGCCTTTTTCCAAAATACAGATGGAAACGTCTTTATTTTGTTCGCTCGCTAATTGTTTTAACCGAATAGCCGTCGCTAATCCCGCAGGTCCTGCCCCCACAATAGCCACATCATATTCCATTGATTCACGATCATTACGCACTTGATTAGACATAGATTTAATCTACCCTTTGTTTTTCCAATAATAGTAGGATATAACTGAATTATCCGAACAATAGATTGTAGAGTATTTTTCTCCGTATGGCGACTTCTCAAAGTAATATTGACCCAAATTATTTGCTATCCGCGCTTGAATGGCACGTTGATAACGGCGTGAATGAATTATTATCCGATGAGCCTATCGATAGAACAAAAGCGCCCGAACCCAAGGCACCTGCAAGTACAGCTCAGAGCATTTTACCTAACACAGCAAACAAGTCAAAACCGTCAATCTCAATCAAGGACGCAATACAACAACAAACTGCTGCACCAATCATGGGTGCCACGCAAGCCATCATTGATGCAAAGGCTTTGGCAGAAAAAGCAACAACCCTCGACGAGCTAAAATCTGCAATTGCTGGATTTGAAGGCATCTCAATTTGTGCAAATGCAACAAATATGGTTTTTGCCGATGGAAATCCTAAGGCAGAAATTATGGTGGTTGGCGACACCCCATACGCCGATGACGATGCAACAGGCATTGCGTTCCAGGGGGCAATTGGTCAATTACAAGATAAAATTTTTGCATCTATCAATTTGTCGCGGGGTAGTGATGATGCCACTAAGGCGATTTATCTGACTAATTTATTAAATTGGCGCCCTCCGGG